>CAKTSW010000369.1 GCA_934613165.1 uncultured Ellagibacter sp. | reverse complement strand
AGCTCGTGGTGGTCGCTGCTCATCGTCATCTTCATCGCGGCGGGTACCTACGCGCCCTTCATCATCACGATGAACGAAACGGCCGAGCAGGCCGTCCCCGAGGCGAACTTGACCGAGGCTCTGACCTGGGTAACCTCGGGAAGCCTCTGCGGCCTTGCGTTCGGCCCCACCCTTGCCGGGTTCATCATCGACACGTGGGGCTCGTTCGCCTGCTTCGGCACGGGGGCGGTGCTTGCCCTCATGGTCCCCGTCCTTGCCTTCGTCACCTATCCGATGATGAAGAAACGGGTTGGGTAGGCTGGCGAACCGTTCCCTATTTCATGTATACTGCATGCATAAAGCATGCGTCGATGAAAGGGGGCTGCCATGCCGGCATTGCAAGTTCGCGACTTCCCTGAGGATCTGTACGAAAAGTTGAAGGTGCTCGCTGCGCGTGAGCACAGAAGCGTCGCGCAGCAGACCATCGTCGCCGTTGAGGCCATGGTGTCGGGCGAAGGGTCTGGAGCGCCCGCCGAAAGCGAGCGCCGTCATCATGCGCTCTATCTCGATTTCGACACCGAGGCGAAGCGCGCCGCCCGCATCAAGAAGCGCCAGGAGCTGCTCGAACGTTCGAAGGCGTTCGCCGAGAAAAACTCACAGCTGCAACAGCTATCTGCCGACGATATCGTGAAAACGGTTCGCGATATGCGGGAAGAGCGCTCCGAGCATCTGTTCAACGTGCTGACTGGCAACGATCGCAACGATTAGGGGGGCTTTATGGTCGTTCTTGACACGTGCGCGGCGTTTGCTATGGCGAGCCTCACGAAAGAGGGCAATGCCCTTTCCCTGCTTTTGCTCGACGGCGAGGAAATCGTTGCCCCGACGCTCTTCGTTTCCGAGATGACGCATACGATTGCGAAATACGTGAGGGCCGGGCTCTTGGGCGAAGAAGCTGCGCAGGATTGCGTCGAGGATTGCGTCGGCTACATCGACAGGTTCGATGACGACAAGAACCTCGCCGCAGAAGCGCTCGCGGAGTCCCTTCGCTGGAAACATTCCTCCTACGACATGTTCTACCTCGTGCTCGCTCGTCGAACGGGCGCCACGCTTTTCACGCTCGATAAGAGAATGCGAGCGCTTGCGCGGGAGATGCACGTGAACTGCATCGAGGAAGTCGAGCTTGCGTAGACGAGGCTCCGCTTCTTCTTCGATGCGCGGGCCGCATCGTGTGGGCGGGGTGGCGTGCTTGCCGGGCGGGCGCATCGTGTAACTTTGTTCGAGATATCCCCCCTTTTTTCCTTCGTCGCCTTGTGCAACAAAGTGTTCTTTGCCCTGTAAACTGCTCGAAACATTGCGCCGTTAGTTTAATAAGCGTCAGATGCGGGATCACCTTTACATAACTTCATGGTATCGTGTCGAAGATGCATCCCGAGAGCTTAAGGCAAGGTGGCGGGCCGAAGTAAACCGCAGGTTTCTCCGAATCGCCGCGAACGCAAACAGAGAAGGAGCTCCTTCATGTCACACGTTTCAGAAATCTACGGATCGATGGTGTTCAATGAGCACACGATGCAGGAGCGCCTTCCTTCTGCAACGTACAAGCAGCTCATGAAAACCATTAAGGACGGCGAGCCGCTCAACCTCGAGGTTGCCAACGTCGTCGCCCACGCGATGAAGGAATGGGCCATCGAAAAGGGGGCCACGCACTACACGCATTGGTTCCAGCCGCTTACCGGCATCACGTCCGAAAAGCACGACGCGTTCCTCGACCCGACGCCCGACGGTCGTGCGATCCAGAGCTTCTCGGGCAAGGAGCTTATCCAAGGCGAGCCCGACGCATCGAGCTTCCCGTCCGGCGGCCTGCGCGCGACGTTCGAGGCCCGCGGCTACACCGCGTGGGACCCGACGAGCTACGCTTTCGTGAAGGACGAGGTTCTCTGCATCCCGACGGCATTCTGCAGTTATACCGGCGAAGCGCTCGATAAGAAGACTCCGCTCCTGCGTTCCATGGTCGCCATCGACGAGCAGGCCAACCGCGTGCTTGCCCTGTTCGGCGAGCCGCACCAGCGCGTGACCACCACCGTCGGCGCCGAGCAGGAGTACTTCCTCATCTCCGAGAAGGACTACGAGCGCAGGCTCGACCTTATCCTGACGGGCCGCACACTGTTCGGGTACCCGCCGTGCAAGGGCCAGGAGCTCGAAGAGCATTACTTCGGCGCTATCCGCCCGACGGTGAACGAGTTCATGAAGGAACTCGACGACGAGCTGTGGAAGCTCGGCGTTTCCGCCAAGACCAAGCACAACGAGGTCGCGCCCGCGCAGCACGAGCTCGCGCCCATCTTCTCGAACTCGAACCGCGCCATCGACGAGAACCTGCTCACGAT
>CAKTSW010000368.1 GCA_934613165.1 uncultured Ellagibacter sp. | reverse complement strand
CAGTGGCCGCCGCCGGCCATCATCTTCACGGCATGGGGAAGCGCCGCGACGATGCCGTCCCAGTTCTCGCGGGCGGCCTTCTCGCTACCGGGAAGGTTGATGACGAGGGTGTTGCCGCGCTGCATGCACACGGCGCGGGAAAGCATGGCGTACGGGGTGATCTGCAGGCTGTGGTAGCGCATTGCCTCGGCGATGCCGGGAACCTCGCGTTCGCAGACGTCGCGCGTCGCCTCGGGCGTGTTGTCGCGCGGGGAAAGGCCGCTCCCGCCGCACGTCAGGACGATGTCGACCTTCAGGTCGTCGGTGCAGCGCTTGATGGCAGCGGCGATTCCCGCACGGTCGTCCTTCACGATCATGTGGGTGCGGCAAAGCCACCCCTCGCCCTCGATCAGCGACTCGAGCGCGTCGCCCGCCGTGTCGCATTCAGGGCCGCGCGTGTCCGAGCACGTGATGATGGCGAAAACCGGTTTTTCAACGCTCATGATGATCCTTTCTCGCAGGCCATCGCGCAGATGGCCGCCTCTAAGCTAGAGAAGCACTTCCTCGGGCACGTCGAGCAGCACGCAGTCGATAAGCGACCCCGCGCTGCGCGACCCGACGCCTTCGGGCATGATGGCCATGCAGTTGCTGCGCTGGATGGGCCCGAACAGCCCCGAGCTCTGGTTCTTCGCGGGCGTCACGATGTAGCCCTCGTCATCTTTCGTGAGCGTCGCGCGCAGGAAGAAACGGCGCGGGTCCTTCTTCTTGGTGTCGACGGCGAGGCGCGCCTTCACGATGGGACGCTGGAAACGGGAATACCCCTGCATCTTGCGCAGCGCCGGGCGGATGATCATCTCGAAGCCGCAATACGCCGCCGCCGGGTTGCCCGGCAGGCCGAACACCGGCGTGCCATCGACGATGCCGAAGGTCTGCGCCTTGCCCGGTCGCATGTTCACCGTCGTCATGAGCAGCTCGCCCACACCTTCGACGACCGGCTTGATGAAGTCGAAGTCGCCGTTCGCGGCACCGCCCGTCGTGATGACGAAGTCGTAGTCGCGCACGGCCGCGCGCACCGTTTCCTCAAGCGCCTCGTACGTGTCTTCCACGATCGGGAGAATCGTCAGCTCGCAGCCGGCGGCCTTCGCGCACGCAGCGAGCGCCATGCTGTTCGAGTTGCGGATCTTGCCCGCCGTGGGCACCTCGGACGGATCGACCAGCTCCGAACCCGTGGCCGCGATGGCCACCTTCGGCGCGCGGTGCACGGGAACCTCGAGCACGCCGCAGCCGGCCAAGAAGCCCACGCCCGCCGTACCGATGACCTCGCCCGCATGCACGACGACCTCGCCCGCACGCGCTTCCTCGCCCGCTTCGCGCACGTTGTTGCGAAGCTTGGTCGGGGCGGTGAACGACACGCGGCTGCCCGGTTTGCCGTCGCCTGTGACGATGCCGACGATCTCGTACTTCACCACGGCATCGGCGGCGTCCGGCAAGGGCGCGCCGGTCATGATGCGCACGCACTGACCGGCTTCAATCGGGCCGTCGTACACGTCTCCCGCGCCGATTTCAGCGATGACGTCGAGCTCCACCGGGTTTTCCTCGCTCGCACCCTCAAGCTCGGCCGCGTGAACGGCGAAACCGTCCATCGCGGAATGCGCGAACGGCGAGATGTCGATGTCGCTCGCAAGGTCGGCCGCCGCGACGCGCCCCACCGCGTCGAGCACCGGCACCGTTTCCACCGGCGTTGCCGCGACGTGCGCAAGCACGAGATCGCGCGCTTCCTCCAGCGAGATCATTTCTGGCATATCGTTACGTCCCCTTTCGCAGAAAAACGCGCCACCGCGAAGTGCGGCGACGCGCCCCTATTCGTTGATGATTATTATAGCCTTCCAACTATAAGATGACGCGCACGGCATGCGTGTTATCGCGCTTTTTCAGGTTGCTTTGAATGGCGCGCATACGAAGAAAGGGAGCGCGCCTTGCAGCAGGCACGCTCCCTTTCGCGAAATAGACGGCGGTGCGAAGCCGAGGAGGCTTTACGCCACCGGCGCCTTGATGTTGTAGAACGCGGACAGGCCGGCGTATTCCGCCTGGTCGCCGAGCTCTTCCTCGATGCGGAGCAGCTGGTTGTACTTCGCAACGCGGTCGCTGCGGCAGGGCGCCCCCGTCTTGATCTGGCCGGTGTTGCAGGCCACGGCCAAGTCGGCGATCGTCGTGTCCTCGGTTTCGCCGGAGCGATGGCTCATCACGCAGGCATAGCCGGCACGCTTGGCCATCTCGATGGCCTCGAGCGTTTCGGTAAGGCTGCCGATCTGGTTCACCTTGATGAGGATGGCGTTCGCGCACCCGAGCTCGATGCCCTTCGCAAGGCGCTTGGAGTTCGTGACGAACAGGTCGTCGCCCAC
>CAKTSW010000367.1 GCA_934613165.1 uncultured Ellagibacter sp. | reverse complement strand
ACCCGCGGTCTCGCCGCCGCTGCGAAGAAGGTCGGCCGTGCGACCAACGAGGGCACCGTCATGACCGTCGTCTCCGACGACGCGACCAAGGGCGCTGTCGTCGAGCTGAACTGCGAAACCGACTTCGTCGGCATGAACGACAAGTTCAAGGCGTACGCCGAGAAGATCGCCCGCGCCGCTCTCGCTTCCAACGCTCAGGACGTCGAGGCTCTGAAGGCCGCCGACGCCGAGGGCGAAACGGTCGAAGACGTCCTCACCGACGCCATCCACACGCTCGGTGAGAACATGAACCTCGCCCGCGTCGCCGTCGTCGAGGCAGGCGCCGTTTCCTCCTACATCCATGGTGGCGGCAAGATCGGCGTTCTCGTGACGTTCGACGTCGATGGCATCGACCCGACCTCCGAGGACTTCCAGCATTACGGCCGTGACGTCGCGATGCAGGTTGCAGCCGCCTCCCCGGTTGCCGCGACCCGCGAGTCCGTTCCGGCCGACGTCGTCGAGCACGAGAAGGAAATCTACAAGGCGCAGGCCGCCGAATCCGGCAAGCCCGAGAACATCCAGGAAAAGATGGCCACCGGCCGTCTCGAGAAGTTCTACAAGGAAAGCTGCCTGACCGAGCAGGTCTTCGTGAAGAACTCCGACCAGACCGTGACCGACTACACCAACGAGGTTGCGAAGAAGCTCGGCGGTTCCATCAAGATCACCGGCTTCAAGCGCTTCATGCTCGGCGAATAGATCGCCTGCCGTCGGATCGTTCCGGCGACGCACGATACTGCTTTACTTGTGAAGGCCTGCTCACTGCGGGCCTTCGCTTTTTATAATGGCTCGTATCGAAACCACAGTCCCGCATGCAGCCGCGAGGGGAGCGGCCGGTTTTCGCATGCGCCAACGATAGAAGGTGTTCTCCATGTCGAACGAAATCATCATCGTCGAGGGAAACGACACGCTCACCGGCGAGGTCTGCGTGTCGGGCGCGAAGAACTCGGCGCTCAAGCTGATCGCCGCCGCGCTTCTCGGACAAGGGAAGACCGTGCTCCACAACGTACCGCGCATCTCCGACATCGAGATCATGTCGCAGGTCCTACGTTTCCTCGGCGCCGACGTCGAGCGTACGGAGAACCATTCGCTCATCGTCGACACCGCGCGCGTCGACAAGTGCGAGACGCCCTACGAGCTCGTTTCCAAGATGCGCGCGAGCATCTCGGTGCTCGGCCCCTTGATCGGGCGGTTCGGCGAGGCTCATGTGGCGATGCCGGGCGGCTGCCAGATCGGCGCGCGCAAGATCGATATGCACCTCGTCGGGCTTCATGCGCTCGGCGTCCACTTCGACAACAAGCACGGTGTTCTGCATGCGACGACGCCGAACGGGCTGCACGGCGCGCACATCATGCTCGAGTTCCCGAGCGTCGGCGCGACCGAGAACACGCTCATGGCCGCCGTCGTCGCGAAGGGATCGACCGTCATCGAGAACGCGGCCCGCGAGCCTGAAATCGCCGACTTGGCCAACATGCTCGTAAGCATGGGCGCGCGCGTGACCGGTGCCGGCACCTCGTCGATCCATGTCGAGGGCGTGCCGCTTTCTTCCATGAAGCCCTGCGAGCACACGACGGTGGGCGACCGCATCGAGGCGGGGACCTTCCTCGTCGGCGGCGCTTTGACCGGCGGCCCGGTGACGGTTCGCGGCATCGACCCGTCGTTTCTGCGCATGGCGCTCATGAAGCTGTCCGCGATGGGCTGCGCGGTCGAGACGGGGGAGGACTGGGTCACCGTGAAACGTGAAGGGGCTCTTCGCGCAATCGATATCCAGACGCTTCCGCACCCCGGTTTCCCGACCGATTTGCAGGCGCAGTTCATGCTGCTCGCATCGCTTGCCGAGGGCCCGTCCGTCATCACCGAGAACGTGTTCGAGAACCGTTTCATGTTCGCTGCCGAGCTTTCGCGCATGGGAGCCGACATCACGATCGAGGACCATCATGCGCTCGTGCATGGCGTGCCCCACCTGCAGGGCGCTCCCGTGAAGGCGACCGACCTGCGCGCCGGGGCGGCTCTCGTCCTTGCCGGCATCGTCGCCGAGGGGGAGACGCGCGTCCATGAGATCCGCCACATCGACCGCGGCTACGAGGACTACGTCGGCAAGCTCTCGTCGCTCGGCGCGAACGTTTCCCGCGTCGCCGTAGAAGAGGGATAGGTTTCGCCGCCGATGCTCAAGAAGAACAAAGGATTCAGTGCGGCGCAGTCGAAGCACACGTCGCGCACGATGAACGACTCGACCATCGGAACGCACGTCACGCGCGGCGGCGCGCCTCGCCATGCTCGCCGCATGAACGCCTCGTCGGTCGGGTTCTCCAACTCGCGCAAGAAGCGGCGCGCGGCGCGCGGCATCGT
>CAKTSW010000366.1 GCA_934613165.1 uncultured Ellagibacter sp. | reverse complement strand
GTGATCGGATCCGAGCGCTGGGGCGACAAGATGCGCCATCGCATCGCGGAAGAGATGGGCATCGAGATCTTCGACATCTACGGGCTCACCGAGGTGTACGGCCCGGGCATCGGCATTTCGTGCGAGGCGCACAACGGCATGCATGTGTGGGAAGACTACGTGTACGTCGAGATCGTCGACCCGAAGACGGGCGAGGTCCTGCCCGACGGCGAGGTGGGCGAAATCGTCCTCACCACGCTGCGCAAGCAGGGCGCGCCGCTTATCCGCTACCGCACGCACGACCTGTCGCGCATTATTCCCGGCGCCTGCACCTGCAAGTATGGGCATCATCACCCGCGCATCGACACCATCGTCGGGCGCACCGACGACATGGTGAAGGTGAAGGGCTGCAACATGTTCCCGGCCCAGATCGAGGAGGTCATCAAGTTCACCGACGGCACCTCGTCTGAGTACCAAATGATGATCGAGGCCATCAACGGCCGCGACGTCATAACGCTTCTGTTCGAAACCGAGCTCACAGGCGAGGACCGCGAGAAGTGCGAACGCGAGCTCGAGGCCATCTTCAAGGCGAAGATCGGCTGCACCCCCGAGGCGAAGGGCGTGCCGATCGGCGAGCTGCCGCGCAGCGAGAAGAAGACGAAGCGCATCTTCGACAGCCGCTACTAGGAACTTCGCGGCGCTGTTCGGTGCCGCTTTGCTTGGGAGGGCCCTTGCTGCATGCCGTCTACCGGCGGTGAGTGGCAAGGGCCCTCCCATTTGTGTCGCGCTTTGCCCATTCGTCGCGGCGCGCCCTTTCCCTTCCAGGGAATCTTTGAAATTCCTCGACGGATTATGCGCTCCAGTATGGTAAAGTGTCCGCATGTTTTTCGCAGAGGGACATATCACGTATGATGCAGCGCCGGTTAAGGCCGACGCTTCGGCTTCGTCTCTCGATTCCTATTATTCCTATCGATATCTCTAGCACACGGGGTTAGCTCGCTCGTTGCCTTGCGGCATCGCAGCATGAAGAAGCAACGTCGTGTGCGCCTCCGTACCCTGTTTAATCGCTTCGGCAGGGCTTTGTTTTACGTGAAACACTCGCCATATCTTGATAGGAACAACAATGATCGCAAAACTTTGCATGGTGCTCATCTTCATCGGCGTTGCCGTCGGCGTGGGCATTTACTGTCGACGATCGACTTCGAGCGTCGACGGGTTCGTCCTCGGCGGCCGCAACGTCGGTCCGTGGATGAGCGCGTTCGCTTTCGGCACGAGCTACTTTTCCGCCGTCGTGTTCGTCGGCTACGCGGGGCAGTTCGGATGGAAGTACGGCATCGGCGCCTTCTGGGCGGGCATCGCGAACGCCGTTATCGGCAGCTTGCTCGCATGGTGGGTCCTCGGCCCGCGCACGCGCGAGATGACGCATCGCCTTGGAGCCACCACGATGCCGGAGTTCTTCGGCCTTCGCTATGACTCGAAGGCGCTGCGCGTCGCGGCGGCAGCCATCATCTTCGTCTTCCTCATCCCCTACACGGCGAGCGTGTACAACGGCTTGTCGCGCCTGTTCGGTATGGCGTTCGGGCTTCCGTACGAATGGTGCGTCATCGGCATGGCGGTCGTCACCTGCGTATACGTGGTCGTCGGCGGCTACATGGCGACGGTCATGAACGATTTCCTGCAGGGCATCGTCATGCTGTTCGGGATCATCGCGGTCATCGTGGCGGTGCTGTTCAACAACGGCGGCTTCATGCCGGCGATTACCGAGCTGTCGCAGATGTCGTCCGAGCTCGCGCCCGACATGGCCGGTCCGTTCGTGAGCATGTTCGGCCCCGATCCGCTGAACCTTCTGGGCGTCTGCATCCTTACGAGCCTCGGCACCTGGGGTCTTCCCCAGATGGTCCAGAAGTTCTACGCCATCAAGAGCGGTCCGGCTGTGAAGCAGGGCGCGATCATCTCCACGTTGTTCGCGTTCGTCGTCGCCGGCGGCAGCTACTTCCTGGGTGGCTTCGGGCGCCTGTACTCCGGACAGATCGAAATGGGGGCGAACGGGCAGCCTGTGTACGACTCGATCATTCCGACTATGCTCTCGACGCTCCCCGACCTGCTCATCGGCATCGTGATCGTGCTCGTGCTTTCCGCATCGATGTCGACGCTGTCGTCCCTCGTGCTCACTTCGTCTTCCACGCTGACGCTCGACGTGCTCAAAGGCAACGTCGTGAAGAAGATGGACGAGAAGAAGCAGCTTTCCACCATGCGCGTGCTTATCATCGTGTTCATCGTCGTGTCGGCTGCGCTCGCGCTTGTGCAATACCATTCGTCGATCACGTTCATCGCGCAGCTCATGGGCATTTCGTGGGGCGCCTTGGCCGGCGCCTTCCTCGGCCCGTTTTTGTGGGGCCTGTACTG
>CAKTSW010000365.1 GCA_934613165.1 uncultured Ellagibacter sp. | reverse complement strand
GCCGGCGTGCAGCAGGGCGACGTCGTCGTGGGAATCGACGGCGACACCTCGCACGACTGGTCGGTCACCGAAACGCTCAACGCGACCTCGCGCGACGCCGGGGACACCGTGGTCATCACCTGGATGCGCCCCTCCTCGGCCGACGCCGACAAGGGCGACCAGTTCACCACGGCGCTCACCTGCTCGGTGTACGACGAGCAGAATGTCACCTCCGCGCTCGACGGCACGGTCGGCTACATCAAGGTCCGCCAACTCACGCAAAGCACCGCCGATCTGGTAAGTTCCGCGCTCACCGACCTCGCCGCCCAGGGCGCCACATCCTATGTGCTCGATCTGCGCGACAACCCCGGTGGGTACCTCACGCAGGCGGTCGACGTGGCGAACCTGTTTTTGAAGACGGGCGTCGTCGTGGAAGTCCAGACCGCGTCGGGCACCTCGACCAAGTCGGCCTCGGGGAAGACCGTGACCGACGCGCCGCTCGTGGTGCTCGTGAACGGCTACACCTCGGGCGCTTCCGAGGTGCTCGCGGCCGCCTTGCAGGACAACCAGCGCGCCAGCGTCGTCGGCGAGACCACGATGGGGAAGGGCTCGGTGCAGGTCGTGCACGAGCTTTCCTTCGGCGGCGCGATCCGCTACACGGCCGGCTACTACAAAAGCCCGCTCGGCCACGATATCGACGGCGTCGGCGTGATTCCCGACGTGTCGATCTCGGCGAGCGAGGGCGGCACCGACCCGCAGCTCGTGCTCGCCGTCGAAACGGCGCTTTCTAAGACGAAATAGTAAGGGAGCTATGCCTCGTTCCAAAAACCACACGCGCCGCGTGGCCCGTACGCGCCCGCGCGGCGTGATGCAGGTGAACGCCGAGGGCTACGGATTCGTCCGCACGTCCGAAGGCGAGTTCTTCATCCCCGCCTCCAAGCTCGGCGGCGCTTTCGACGGCGACGTCGTCGAGGTTTCGCCTTTGCCGCGCTCGTGCCGCGGGCAGGGGCGTGTCGCCCATGAGGGCACGGGTGGCGGGCGCTATTCCTCGTCGAAGCCGGCCGCGCGCGTGGCATGCGTGCTCGAACGTGCCCACGACGTGGTGGTGGGGCGCTTCGAGGCGGCGGAGCCCTTCGGCGTCGTCGTGCCGATCGACCCGCGCATCCCCTACGACATCTTCACGCCGCTTGCCGACGCCCCTCAGGTGGAAGACGGCGCGCTCGTCTCCGTGCGGATCGCGCAGTTCCCCTCGCGCGATTCGGCTGCGACCGGGCACATCGAGGAAGTCCTCGAACACGCCGACGGGCAGGACGAGGGAATCGACGCCGTCGTCGCCCGCCACAAGTTCGAGACGGCGTTCTCTCCCGCGGCTCTCGAAGAAGCGCGCGCGGCCAAGCTCGACGAGGTAGGGGCGCTCGCGGAGGGCTACCGCGACCTGCGCGACCGCTTCGTGTTTACCATCGATCCCGCCGATGCGCGCGACTTCGACGACGCGCTCTCTATCGAGGAGATTCCGCGCGCCGGAGGCGGGAAGGGCGCAGCGGGCGAGGCCTCCTCGCCTGAGGGCGACGGCGCTCGTGCTCGCTGGCGTATCGGAGTGCACATCGCCGACGTCTCGCACTACGTGGAATGGGGAAGCGCGCTCGACCTCGATGCGCGTCGCCGTGCCACGAGCGTGTATCTGGCCGACCGCGTCATCCCGATGATCCCCGAGGAGCTTTCGTGCGGTCTGTGCTCGCTCAACCCGGGCGAGGTGCGCCGCTCAATGACGGTCGACCTCGTCGTCGCGGACGACGGCACGCTTGCAAGCTATGAAATCTACCCCGCGCTCATCTGCTCGAACGCCCGTCTCACCTACGACGAGGCGCTTGAGATGCTGCAGGGGGAAGGAGATGCGGGGGAGAGGGATGCTGGCGGGGCTCACCAAGCGAGTTCCGCACGAGCCGGACAGTCCAGTGGACTGTCCGTGCGAGTCAGGACTGCCGAGCGACTGAGCTCTGCCAGCATCCCCCATCAGGAGGAACATCTTTCAGGCGAAGAATTGAACTTCGTTGCGGCTCCCGAGGGCGCGGGGCGCGCTTCGAGCGCAGTTCAGCAGCGAAGCGAGGACTGTTTGGGCACGGAGTATGCCCCGCGCTCTCAGGAGCCACGGGAAACCTCCCTTAAAATGCGCCTTCGCGCGCTTTCCCGCTTCGCCCGGCTGCGCCATGCCGAGCGCGAGTGTAAGGGCGGCATCGACTTCGACCAGCCCGAGGCGAAGGCGGTGCTCGACGAGGCGGGCAAGCCCGTGCGAATCGATCTGCGCGTGAAAAACGAGGCGACCTCCCTGGTCGAGGAGATGATGATCTGGGCGAACGAGGTCGTCGCGCGCCATCTGGAGAAGGCGGGCTTCCCGTGCCCGTACCGCGTCCA
>CAKTSW010000364.1 GCA_934613165.1 uncultured Ellagibacter sp. | reverse complement strand
GTGTCGCGCACGTACGCGCCGAACGTGGGGGCGTGCACATAATGGGACCCGCCGTAGCTGACCGCGATCCCCACGTGACCGCTGCGCCACAGGACGTCGCCGGGGCGCGCTTCCGACACCGGGCCGCGCCAGGTCGCGCAGTTGTAGAGGGCTTCGCTCTGATGGGGAAGGGAGATGCCCACCTGCAGGTACGCCCAACGGACGAGGCCGGAGCAGTCGAAGGAGTTCGGGCCCTCGGCGCCCCATACGTACGGGCAGCCGATGCGCGACATCGCGTAGTCGACGACCGATCCGTAGGAGGGGACATTGCTCGAACCGCCCGAAGACGACCCGCCGCTCGAGGAGCCGCCGGAGGAAGATCCTCCGCTTGAGCTACCGCCGGAGGAAGACCCGCCGCTCGAGGAGCTTCCGCTCGTTGATCCGGAAGTGCTCTGGGCGGCCTTCGCGGCTTCTTCCGCGGCCTTCGCTGCTGCCGCTGCCGCCTGCTCCTGCTCGAGCAGCTGGCGCGCCTCTTCATCGAGAGAATTCACAAGCGCCGTGGCCTGGTCGACCTTCGCCTGAACCTCTTGCTGGATCTGGGCAGCCTCAGCGGCCTTGTCGGCTGCGATCTGCTCCTGGCGCGCGTACTCGTCCTTCGACGCCTGCAAATCCTCGCGCAGCTGCTTGGAACTGTTGACCATGTCGGAGTCGTTGTTGTTCATCTTCGTGAGTATGTCCCAATTCGACGTGAACTCGTCGAACGAGGATGCGCCCAAGATGAAGTCGAGGAAGCTCGCGGAACCGGTGCGGTACATGCTGCGCGCGCGGGTGGAAAGCTTGTCTTGCAAATCGGAGATCTGGGCGTTGGTGTCGTCGATCTTCTCCTGCTCCGCCTTCATGGCGTTCTGCGCGGCCTCTTGCTCGTCAAGGGCACCGTAATAATTGTCGGACGCTTCTTCAAGGTCGGCCTGAAGGCCGATAAGCTGGTTGCGAACGGAATCGGCTTCTGCCTGCTTTTCCGCGGCAGTGGCACCGAAAGCGATATTGGGATAAGCCATCGTGGCAGCGCCAGCGAGGGCGGCTGTGCCGATAAACGCTCGCCTTGAGAGTGCATTTGTATGCTCGCTCACTGAGGAACCTCCTTGGTTGAGCATGCTGTTACGTATTTGGCTAAAGCGCTATTAATGATACCACGGGCGAAACGCCGGGGCGCGGTCGGGCGTTTCATTACATAACGCCAGCTCATCGACTCTCAAACGTGTAAGAATGGAGAAACGGGCGTCCTTCTCGCCTTCGAGCGGGCTTCTCGAGGAAGAAAAATCTTCGCGCTGTTTCGAAAGGAAAATAGGGCCAGCAAGCCTTACATTTCGAATCCTGCGCGGATAACGTGGGGAAGCGGGGCGGCATAGAGGGGCGCCGCAGCCGCGTCGCATCGAAACGCTTCGCGAAGAAAGCGACGCGTTAAAAGGTCGCACATAATAAGGTATATGCAACAGGCGAAGAGGGGGAGGAAAGCGGGTGCGCGAGGGACGAAGGCGGCGTCTTTTCGAATGTCGGGAACGTAAGATGCGGAGGAATCATGGAGGGATACACCCGGGGGCGTGTAAGGTGTTGACAGCATCCCAGGGGTAACGTAATATTCTCTTGCTCGCGCAGCCGGGAACGGCAAAAAGCGCGGGTGGCAGCTTGATAAATACACATGAATTAAGCGTCGATTATGGGCGTGTGCCCGAGTGGTTAAAGGGGACGGGCTGTAAACCCGTTGACTCTGTCTACCTAGGTTCGAATCCTAGCGCGCCCACCATGATTGCCTGTTTAGCTCAGTCGGTAGAGCACTTCGTTGGTAACGAAGAGGTCACCAGTTCGAATCTGGTAGCAGGCACCAGTCTTTTACGGCGGTGTAGCTCAGTTGGTTAGAGCACACGGTTCATACCCGTGGCGTCACTGGTTCGAATCCAGTCACCGCTACCATACATATAGCGCGTCCTTTACGGGCGCGTCGTTGTTTATTACGTTTTTGCTTAAGCGAAAACCTTTATAGAGGAGGAAAAGAATGGCAAAGGAGAAGTTCGAGCGTACCAAGCCGCATGTTAACATTGGTACGATCGGCCACGTCGACCATGGTAAGACCACGCTGACGGCAGCCATCTCTAAGACGCTGTCGTCGAACGACGGTTCCCATGGCACCGCTCATGCTGACTTCACGGCTTTCGAGGACATCGACAAGGCTCCTGAAGAGCGCGAGCGCGGCATCACCATCTCGATCGCTCACATCGAGTACGAAACCGACAAGCGTCACTACGCACATGTTGACTGCCCGGGCCATGCTGACTACGTCAAGAACATGATCACCGGTGCTGCTCAGATGGACGGCGCTATCCTTGTTATCGCTGCTACCGACGGCCCGATGGCTCA
>CAKTSW010000363.1 GCA_934613165.1 uncultured Ellagibacter sp. | reverse complement strand
GAAGTACCGCATCGTCGACACGGCGGGTCTTCGCCGGAAAAGCCAGATCGACGAGGACGTCGAGTACTACGGCTTCGTTCGCGCCATGCGCGCCATCGACCGCGCCGACGTGGCCGTGCTCGTGATCGACGGGTCGGTCGGCCTTACCGACCAGGACCAGCGCGTCGCCGGGTTCGCCGCCGAGCGCGGCTGCGCGATGATCATCGTCCTCAACAAGTGGGACCTCGTCGAGGGCCCCGAGGCGAAAGCCGAGGTGCGCCAGCACATCGAGGACCGCATGACGTTCGTCGGCTACGCGCCGGTCGTCGCCACCTGCGCCCTTACCGGCAAGCGCGTCGACCGCATCTGGGAGGCGGTCGACAAGGCGTACGAAAGCTACAGCCAGACCATCTCCACCAACAAGCTGAACTCCTGGCTCGAGTCCATCCGCGAAACGGGCCATACCGTGTCGCAGGGCAAGGCGATGCTGCGCATGAAGTACGTCACGCAGACCGGCACCTGCCCGCCGCACTTCACCATCTTCGTGAACCGCCCCGATCTGGTGAACGACAACTTCGAGCGCTTCCTCGAGAACCGCCTGCGCCGCACGTTCGACCTCAAGGGCACGCCGGTGCGGCTGAAGTTCAAGAAGAAGGATTAGCGAGCGTTCGTTCGCGCCGCGCTTCGCCAGCCCATTCCATAACGCGTGATTCTTCGGACGCCTGCCGCGATTTCGCCCAGGCGCTCTGTCCATCCCGGCCATGCTAAGGAGTTTGCCTTGTTCGTGCTCGTGCTTCTGTTCGTCGTCTGCTTCCTGCTCGGGTCCGTTCCCTGGGGGCTCGTCATCTCGGAGAAGGTGTACCACACCGACATCCGCAAGCACGGCAGCGGCAACATCGGCACCACCAACGCGATGCGCACCATGGGGAAGAAGGGCGGCATCGCCGTCTTCGTGCTCGACTTCGGCAAGGGGCTTCTTTCCGGGGTCCTGGCGTGGGTTGTGGCGAGCATGCTTCTGCCCGCCGGCACGGCGAGCGCTTCTACGGTGTACGCGCTCGCGTTTCTGGCGTGCACCTGGGGGCATATCTTCAGCCCGTGGCTCAAGTTCAAGGGCGGCAAGGGGATCGCGGTCGCGGTGGGCTGCCTGTTCGTGACGTTCGGCCCGATGGGCGCGCTTTTGGAAATCGCCGTGTTCGCCGTCGTCGTCGCCATCACGCGCTACGTGTCGGCAGGCTCGCTCGCCGCGGCGGTGACGTGCCCCATCTTCGCGGGGTACTACTTCCTTTTCAACACGTTCGACCCGGTCGCCTGGGCGCTCTGCCTGGTATGCGCGGCCACGGTCGTTTGGGCTCATCGCGGCAACATCTCGCGCCTTGTGCGCGGCGACGAGCGGCGCATCGGCGAGAAGAAGGAGCGCTAAGTGAAGGTTTCGGTCATCGGCGCGGGGTCGTGGGGCACGGCGCTTTCCCAGGTGCTCGCCAAAAACGGCAACAACGTGGGGCTTTGGGCCCGCAGGCCCGAAGTGGTGAAATCCATCAACTCCGAGCATAGAAACCCGCGCTACCTAAGCGATGTCGATCTCGACCGCGACATCGTGGCGACCGTGTCGTACAAGGACACGCTCCTTCGCGCGAAGGCGGCCGTCATCGTCACGCCCTCGACGCTCATCCGCGGGGCGGCGCGTGCGCTTGCCGACGTGGTCGATTCCGATTTCCCGGTCGTGGTGTGCTCGAAGGGCGTCGAGGAGGGCAGCGGCCTTCTGCCCATCGACATCCTCGATGCCGAGATGGGAAACCGCGAGCGTTTCGCCGTTCTTTCGGGACCGAACCATGCCGAGGAAGTGATCAAGGGCGTTCCCGCGGCGACCGTCATCGCAAGCGAGTCGCCTGAAACGGCGGCGTTCTTCCAGAACCTCTTCGCGAGCGAGAGCTTCCGCGCCTACACGAGCGACGACGCACGCGGGGTGGAGCTGTGCGCCGCGTTCAAGAACGTCATCGCCATCGCCGTGGGCATCTCCTACGGCCTCGGGTTCGGCGACAACACCGCGGCGCTTCTGGTGTCGCGCGGGCTGGCGGAAATGAGCCGGCTCGTGGTGGCGTGCGGCGGCAAGGCGCTCACCTGCATGGGGCTTGCGGGCACGGGCGACATGGTGGCGACGTGCATGTCGCACCATTCGCGCAACCGCACCTTCGGCGAGATGCTCGCCGCCGGCAAAACGCTCGACGACTTCACGGCCGAGACGCACATGGTGGCCGAGGGCGCGAACGCCTGCCGCAACGTGCGCGTGCTCTCCGAGCGCTACGGGGTGGAGCTGCCGCTCGCCGACGCGGTGCGCTCGGTGGTGTGGGAAGGCGCCGACCCGAAGGAAATCGCGAAGGCGCTCACGGCGCGCTCGCTCAAGCCCGAATTCTACGG
>CAKTSW010000362.1 GCA_934613165.1 uncultured Ellagibacter sp. | reverse complement strand
TGGCCGGCTGCGGTTCCAACGACACGAGCTCGAAGACCGATAGCTCGAAGGACAGCAGCTCCACCGAGAGCACCGAGAAAATCCCTATGACCATCGGTTACTGGGGCGGCAACTGCTGCGAGCTCGCCGTGTACGTGGCGATCGAGAACGGCTGCTTCCAGGACAACGGCATCGAGCCGAACGTCGTGACCATCACGTCCGACACCTCCGAGCTGCTCGCGAACGACGAGATCGACTTCTTCCTGTGGACGCCGGGCTTCTTCCTGTCCTGGCTGCAGGGCGCCAACGCCAAGCTGATCGACACGATGCACACCGGCTGCTGGTCGGGCATCACCCTTGAGGGCAACGGCATCGACAGCGCCGCCGACCTGAAGGGCAAGAAGGTCGGCTGCACCGGCATGAGCGGCCCGTCCTACGTCGAGTCCAACGCGCTCTATTCGCGCGCGACCGGCGGCAAGGGCGCCGAGGACATCAACTGGACCGTTTACGACGGCTCGCTTCTGCTTCAGGCGCTGAAGGACCACGAGGTCGACGCCATCATCGGCATCGACTCAACGCTGTACCCGCAGGTGAAGGACACCGAAGGCGCGAAGTTCTTCTTCATTTCCGCCCAGGAGCTTTCCGACTACTATTGCTGCTTCGTCTGCTGCAATAGTCACACGCTGGAGAAGTACCCCGAGGCGGGCGATCGTCTGGCTAAGGCCTTCGCCGACGCCGACGACATCCTGCGCAAGGACGTCGACGCCGCCGTCGAGATGGCCATCGAGAAGGGCTACACGGTCGGCAAGTACCCCAACATCGAGAAGGGCCTTGCGAAGAACTACCTCTACGGCCATGGCAACGAGGACGATTTCAAGGCTTCCATCTACGAGCGCTGGGACGAGCTTCGCGTTTCCGGCTTCTTGCCCGACTGCCCCGAAGACGAGGAGAAGGCGAAGGCGTACTTGCAGGAGCTTACCGACGGCATCGCCGAATGGCACGGCAACGTGGGCTCCGCGACCGCGGCCAAGAAGCTGAGCGAGCAGGTGAAGGAGCGCGGCGACGCGTTCGGCAAGAACCCCGACGACGTGAGGAACGCCTAACGGCTTGCTGCTTGCGGCAAAACAAAGGCGGGGTGCGGTTCGAGAGAACTGCACCCCGCCTTTTTCATATTCTGTCGACGCCGTCGATGCCGTGCGGCCAATGCCTGCCCTTAATGCATCGGCGGCTTTGTCTACGCGACGCGGAAGGTCTTCCCTTGAAGCGTCATGATGGTCTTCGCGCGAGACGCGAGCGCGGGCACGTGGGTCGCGTACAGAAGCGCGTTTCCCTGCTCCGCGTATTCGAAGAGCGCGTCGGCGACTTCTTTGGCCGATTCCTCGTCGAGGTCGTTGGTCGGTTCGTCTGCGATGATGACCTTGGGCTTGAGCAGCATCGCGCGCGCGACGGCCACGCGGCGCTTTTGCCCGACGCTCAGCTGGTGCGGGTAGTGGTACATGCGGTCGGCGAGCCCGAAGCGCTCGAGCAGCTCCTCAGCCCTTTCCTTGGCGTCGAACGGGAGTTTTCCCGTCGCGAAATCGGACGGCGCGATGACGTTCTCGATCGCTCGAAGCGAGCCGATGAGCTGCGTGCTTTGGAACACGAACCCGAGCAGTTCCCGGCGTAGCTTCGAGAGCTGCTTGTCGGAAAGGGACGCGGCGTCGGTGTCGCCTTCGACGAGGACGGACCCCGAATCGGGCGTCATGAGCAGCCCGGCCATCGCGAGCATGGTCGATTTCCCCGATCCCGAAGGGGAGGTAAGGGCGATGGTGTCTCCTTCGTTGACCTCGAACGACGTGCTCTCGATGATTGAATTGCCGTCGAAGGCCTTGGAGACGTCGGCGATTTTCAAGAGGGTCATTAGTCGATATCTCCTTGCTGCATCGCGGTGGACGGGTCGAGGCGCTCGATTTGCCTTAGAGGAACGATGATGGAAAGGATGCTGACGATTTCGACCGCTGCAACGGTCGCTACGACGATTCCGGCGCAGAGAATCGCGCTGGGCGGCGTGTAGGGGAAGGCGAGGCCTTCTTGCATAACCCCGAGCAGAACGCTTTGAGCGGCGAATCCGAGCACGATGCCGATGACAAGGCCCGAAACGGAAAGCGCCTCGGCTTCTCCGACGATAAGCTTGCGCAGGTCGCTCTTGCCGGCTCCGATGGCGCGGTAGAGCGCGAGCTCTTTCTTGCGGTCCCAGACGCTCGAGTAGAATCGCGCGAAGAGCTGGAGGAGCGTGACCGCCGCCATGATGATCGCGGCGACGAGCAAGAGAAGGAAGACCGACTGAAGCTGCGCGGTTGCCTTGTCCGCCACCTCGGAGCGAACGAGCGGCGTCGCCTTGCCCGAGAGGTTGATGCGGGCTTTCACCGCGGTGAGCGCCTG
>CAKTSW010000361.1 GCA_934613165.1 uncultured Ellagibacter sp. | reverse complement strand
TTCACACGCGACACCAGCTCCATCATACCGAAAGGCTTCGCCAAATAGTCGTCGGCGCCCGCATCGAGCCCGCAAACTTTGTCGAACTCGGTGCCTTTCGCCGTGAGCATCATGGTCGGGATGTTCTTCGTCGCCGGGCGGCTTCGCAGCGTGCGCAAAATCTCAAGGCCGTCCACCTCCGGCAGCATAATGTCGAGAAGCACCAGGTCAGGGAGAGTTTTTTCGCACGTTTCGAAGAATTCGCGGGCGCGGGGAAAGCCTTCGGCCTCGAAACCTGCCTGCTTGAGCGCATAGACGGTGAGGTCGCGTATGTTGGTGTCGTCTTCTACGTAGTAGATCATGATGAGTGCAATCCTATCGATTGGCTTTCAGGATGTGCAGCCATCATCGCGCGAAGCGGTCAAGAGGCAATCGGACTTGCGTCAAGAGAAGGTAAAGAAACGAGCGCCCGGCTTACCGCATGCGACACTCGAAGAACGACCGCGCGCAGTAGTCGGCGCGCAAAGAGGACAAATCGCCGGGCGTTTCCACCGCGACAAGCCGACCCTCGAGGAAAAGCGCCGCCCGGTCCGCAAGGCTTTCGACCTCGTGCGCATCGCACGATTCGACGACGACCGCGCACCGCCCATCAGCCACGATGTTCCGCAACGCGTCCCGCACGACCGCGGCGTCGCCGAGGGAAAGCTCGCGCGTGGGCTCTTCGACGAGAAGCACCCGAGGGTCGCGAAGGAACGCTTGGGCAAGTCGGACGAGCCGCTGATCGAGCGGCGCAAGCGTGCATACCCGTTCGCTCATATGCGCGGCAAGGCGGTCTTCCACACCCATAACAGCGAGCGCAGCGCAGGTGGCGTCGCGCAAGGCGGCATCGGCATGCACGCCGCGCAAACGCAGAGGACACGCGAGCGCGTTGCGGACGCTCTGCTCTTCGGGAAGGCCCGAAGCGAACGCCGTCGCCGCGAGGTTACGCGCACGATCAGGGGAAACATCGCGAAGGACGCTCGTTCCCGCAACGAGGATATCGCCCTCGCTTTCCCATTCTCCCGCGCCGGGAAGCGTGCTGCCGATCGCGCAGAGCATCGTCTGCGCACCGCACCCGCGCGGCCCGCAAAGCGCGAAAACCTCGCCGGCACGCGCTTCGAAGGAGACGCCGTCGAGGGCGCGGAACGTTCCATACGAGAAGCCGAAACCGCGAACCTCGACAACCGCGTTCGGGGAAGGGCACGCCTTCGCCTCGCGTTCGGCGGCGCCGGCCAAGACACGCTCGGCGGCGCGAACCACATCGGCCGCCTCGCATTTCGCTTTCGAGCGGGAAGCCGGGCAATCGAGTAAACCACGCATCGCATTCTCCTTTGCTTTCCCTCTATCATCGAGGCAAAGCATCAGAGACGTGTAGAAGGGAGGTCATTCTTTCGTAAATAAGCGATGGGCTTATCGGGAGAGGGCTCCGCGAGAAAAAGAAAAACCGGTCAAACGACCGGTTTGCATTTCGAAATGGTGCGGGCGAAAGGACTTGAACCTTCATGGGGTTGCCCCCATACGGACCTGAACCGTACGCGTCTGCCAATTCCGCCACGCCCGCACAACTCATGCTTCAATCGAAGAAGCGAATAAATATATTACTCGTTTACTCCGATTCTTGCAAGTCCTTTTTCGCAACTTGCGCTTCTTTCGCCGCTCGAGCCGCTTGGCGCTCGGCGCGGCGACGAATCTCGTCTTCGCGCTGGGCGCGCGCTGCCCGCTGCGACTCGACGATGCGCTGGGCTTCGAGCGCGGTTCGCTGCGCCTCTCGCGTTGCCCGCTGGGCGCGGGCGATTCGCGCGGCCTCGGCGCTATGGCGTCCCTTTTCGGGCGGAGTGCCAGGGGAAACGTGGCTACCAGACTGTTTGACGCCACCGTTTTCCGCAGAGGCAGCGGGCTGCGCACCCGCCTGCGGGGCGACTGCCGACGAAGCGGGGCGCGCTTGCACGGAGGCGGCTCCCTGCCGTGGGCTTTTATCCTGGCCGCGCGGCACCTCGATGTTCGCTCGGCGCTCGGCACGGGACGGGGTGTAGTCGGCCATGGCCGCTCGGCGCTCGGCGCGCGCGCGACGTTCGGCACGGCGCTCGGCCAGGCTCGGCTCATGCCCGAAATACGTCGCCTGGCGGGATGCGCGGTCCTTGCGCGGCGTCGGGCGCTCGGCCGGCCTGGGAACGTGATAGCTTCCCGGGACGTAGCCCGATTCGGCCTTCGAATCCTCGATGGAGACGGGGGCGGTGACCGCAGCCGAATCGACCGCCGAGGATGGGACTGGCTTCGACGGTTCCGAGACCGCCTTGGCCGCCTCCGACTGCGAACCATCCGGCTTCGCTCCCCGAGGGGCGGCCCCCCTTGCGCCCGCCACAGCGCCATGGCCGCTTCCCAACCTG
>CAKTSW010000360.1 GCA_934613165.1 uncultured Ellagibacter sp. | reverse complement strand
GGGCACCTATAATGAACGCATCATCTAAACGTCTTGAAGGAGGCCGTTATGGGCAACAAACTCGGTGTTTTTCTGGCAGGCGGTCTTGTCGGCGCGGCGGCAGCTCTTCTGTGCGCCCCGCATTCCGGAAGGGAAACGCGCACGCTGGTCGCCGACAAGGTGAACTCCGCGTGGGGCGAGGCTCAGGAGCTTGGTAATCAGACGGCGTCCACCGCTCAGCAAGTCGTCGAAGACGTCGCGGGCCCCGAAGCGGCTGCTCGCACGCAGTCCTTCGCGCAGGACGCGGTCTCCAAGGGGCAGAGCGTCGTTTCCACCGTCGCATCGAAGGGCCAGGAAATCTACGGCGCCGCCGCGTCTCGCGTTCAGCAGGCCGCCAGCTCGGTGAAGCCCGCGGCAAGCGAAACCGACGACTTGCGCGAGAAGATCGAAGCTGCGCGTGCCCGTATCGCCGCTCAGGTCGCGAAGAACGCGGCGGAATCGGCGGCTGCGGCCGCCGATGCTGCGGAAGTGCCCGCCGAAGCGGTGGAAGACGTTTCGGCGACGGATGCCGCCGAGGGCGAGCAGGCCTAGGGGCTATAAGGAACGTGAATGCCGCGCCGCCCGAAGCGGTGTGGCTGGTAAGAGGGCGCATACGCCTTGCGAGCTGCGGATTCGCTGCAGCAAGGCGAGCGCCCTTTCGATTGTTGGGGAAGCGCATGTCGAAGAATCTCATCACGACGAAAGAGCTGTACAACGTCCGAGTCATCGGCGGGAAGAAGGGCACGAAGCGCATCGGGAAAGTGCGATCGTTCGTGTTCCACCCGAAGGAGCGCCGCCTTGTCGGCTTCATGGTGAAGCGCCCCGACCTACTCTGGATGTTCCACCGCAAGGACCTGTTCGTCTCCCTTGACGGGTTCGAACTCGACGACGGGCGCATTGTGCTTTCCGACGACGCGAAAACGCGCGACAAGGCGGCGTGCAAGGCGCTCGACGTGCGGCTCGACGACTGCGTCATATGGGTCGGCCTTCCGGTCGTCACCGAATCGGGCGACACGCTGGGTACGGTGGGAACGGTCACGTTCAGCCTGGTCACGGGCAAGGTCGACTCGTTCGTGGTGAACACCGGCGCCACGGCGAACGCCCTGCTCGGCACGCGTTCTGTGCCCGCCGACCTCATCCGCGGGTTCAAACGGGGAATCGGCACCGCGCTTGCGGGCCAATACGAGGGCGACGACGAGACGCCGGTGCTCGGCGCTATCATGGTCGACGACGCGGCGGCCGACATCGCGGTCGAAGGCGGCGCCGCCGAGAAGGCGGGCGCGGCGACGGCCGTGGCCATGGACAAGGCGCACACCGCGGTCGACAAGGCGAAACCGAAGGTGAGCGAGGCCGCCCATGCCGCTGGTGACGCGGTGAACAAGGGCGCGTACGCTGCCGGCAAGCAGATCGGCGCGGCGACGGGCATGTTCTCGGACTTCAAAAAGGAATACGACAAGGCGCGCGGCCCCAAGCCCGAAAAGCCCGCGGAAGAAGACGCCGACAATCAACAAACCTCGATAGAAGACGTTTTCGCAGATGAGAGGCCCGAAATCAAGGATGACGAGCAGCGTTCCCCAAAGAAACAGCCAGCCAAGAAAGCATCCTCGTCCAAGAAGGCGTCTTCCGAACAGGACGCCTCGGCGGGCGAGGGTATCGGCCGCGCCGTCGGCAGCCAGCTGAAGGCCGCGAAGGGCATGTTCTCGGCGTTCAAAGAGGAATACGACAAGGCCCGTCACGATGACTAGCAGCAAGCAAGGAAGCGATATCGTGGAAGAGAAGGAATCCCGCAGCGACCGCGCCCATGCGCGTCGCGAGGAGGCCAAGGATCGGGCCCACGAAAAGAAAGAGGCGTTCAAGCAGCGCGCCCAAGAGGAAACCTCCGTCCACGGCCATAAGATGACGCGCGGCGACATCTTCAAGTTCGCGGGGCTCGCGGCGTTCTTTGTGGTGATGGCGCTCGTCGTGGCCCTTTTGTGGCCGTACATGCACGAGCTCTTCGAGCCCGGCGGGCTCGACCGCGTCATCGAGGACGTCCGCAGCGCCGGCCCCCTCGGCGTGCTCATCCTGCTCGCTATGCAGTTCTTGCAGATCGTCGTCGCGTTCATTCCCGGCGAAGTCGTGCAGATGGCTGCGGGCATGATGTACGGCCCTTGGCTCGGCGGCCTCGTCATCCTCATCGGCTGCGTCATCTCCGCCGCGTTCATCTTCGTCGTCGTCCATCGTCTGGGAGCGCCGTTCGTGCAGGACATGGTGCCCACGAAGTACCTCGACAAGTTCCGCGCGTTCGAGGAAACGGGCAAGCTCGACATCGTCGTGTTCGTGCTGTTCCTCATTCCCGCCATGCCGAAAGACGTGTTCACGTACCTGGTGCCGCTCACGAACATGCCGATGAAGAA
>CAKTSW010000359.1 GCA_934613165.1 uncultured Ellagibacter sp. | reverse complement strand
GAGTTCTGGTTCGTCGACGTGTACACCCCCAATGCGCAAAACGAGCTCGCGCGCATCGGGCACCGCATGGAATGGGACGACGCGTTCCGCGACTTCTGCAAGGGGCTCGAGGCGGGCGTGCTCCCCGAAGGCGTGCCCGTCGAGCGCGCGGGCGAGGACGGTCGGGTCGTCCTTTCCCCCGCCGCGCCGGAAGGCACGGAGTCGTGGCCCCTTGGCGAGGGACACATCGACGTCGAGGCGCTGCCGGTGACTACGGCGGGGGAGACCGCCGGGGCGAAGCCTGTCGTCATGTGCGGCGACTTCAACGTGGCGCACAACGAGATCGACCTGAAAAACCCCGGCCCCAACAGGGGGAACGCCGGTTTCTCCGACGAGGAGCGGGGCAAGTTCACCGAGCTTCTAGACGCCGGCTTCACCGACACCTTCCGCGCGGCGCACCCCGACCTGACCGGCGCCTATTCGTGGTGGAGCTACCGCTTCAACGCGCGCAAGAACAACGCGGGGTGGCGTATCGACTACTTCCTTGTGAGCGACGGCATCGCGCCTGCGGTCGAAAGCGCGAGCATCTTCAGCGAGGTGTACGGAAGCGACCATTGCCCGGTCGGCATAGAATTGGCCATCGACTAGGCGTTTCACGCACGAGCGATCGGCTGTTGCGCGCTGCGCTCGCGCAAGCTGCTTTTGGATTCGAGAGGATTGAACGATATGGATACTAAGAAAATCGAAGAGGGCGTGCGCCTTATCCTTGAAGGCGTCGGCGAGAACCCCGACCGCGAGGGCTTGAAGGAAACCCCGGCGCGCGTCGCCCGCATGTACGAGGAGGTGTTCGCCGGACTTACGCAAGACCCGGCCGTCCACTTCGAGACCACGTTCGACGAGCACTGCAACGAGATGGTGCTCGTGCGCGACATCTCCTTCTACTCCATGTGCGAACATCACCTCGTTCCGTTCTTCGGCAAGGCGCATATCGGCTATATCCCCGCAGCTGACGGGCGCGTGTGCGGCCTGTCGAAGCTCGCGCGCCTGGTGGAGGTGTTCGCGAAGCGCCCTCAGGTGCAGGAACGCCTGACGAGCCAGATCGCCGACACGCTTGTGGAGCAGCTCGACCCGCAGGGCGTGATCGTCGTTCTGGAAGCCGAGCACATGTGCATGAGCATGCGCGGCGTGAAGAAGCCCGGCAGCCGCACCGTCACGAGCGCGGTGCGCGGCGTGTTCGCCGGGTCCACGCCGGCGGCGCGCGCCTCTCGCACCGAGGCCATGTCGCTCATTTTGCGCGACGCTCGCTAACCTGTTGCGCACATCGCGTGAATGCACGGGGCGCGGGCGTGCCGCGCATTCACGCTTGCGATACTATGATGGATGAAGGATACGAAACGCACGGCGAAAGGGGCCATTCATGAAGTGCGTCATCTCCGTTCTCGGCAAGGACCGCAGCGGCATCGTCGCGGCGGTGGCGACCACGCTCGCCGAATGCAACGCGAACATCGACGACATCAGCCAGACCATTCTGAACGACATCTTCTCGATGACGATGCTCACCACGCTCGACCCCGCCTCGGCCGATTTCGACACGGTGCAGGACAAGCTCACCGCGGTGGGGGAGGACCTCGGCGTGCAGGTCATCATTCAGCGCGAAGACGTGTTCCAGTACATGTACAAGATCTAGCTCGCGCGCATCGCGCGGCGTGAAAGGGACTGCGGGTTCGAGGTGCGCCTCGGCACGCGGTCCCTTTCTTTTTATCCGCAAACGGATACAATAAGGTCGTTGAAACGCGACGGCCGACGGATAATCGCAGGTCGCAACCCATGTTGAGGAGGCTTCATGAGAGATCATTCCCATCATATCCAGCTTTCGCGCGAAGAAGCGACAGGCCAGATGCTCGCGGCCGTCAACGCGCGGGAGGGCGGGTTCGGCTTTTCGGCGGCGGGCGCGCACGACCACGACGCCGCGGTTGCCGCGAAGGCGACGGAATACGTCGCGCTTGAGGATTCGATCGGGCGCGTCCTCGCCGCGGACGCCGTGGCGCGAACCGACATGCCCTCGGCGCTGACCTGCGCGATGGATTCGGTCGCCCTGCACTGGAGCGACTTCGAGGGGCTTGCCGAGGGCGAGCTTCCCGACACGAGCAAGTGGGTTCGCGGCGTCGACTGGCAGTTCGCGAACACGGGCGTCGCGATGCCCGAAGGGTTCGACACCGCCATCGTCATCGAGCATGTGCAGGTGTCGGCCGACGAGCAGCATATCGCCATCGACGCCGCCCCGTCGAAGCAGGGCGCGGGCACCCGTCCTGCCGGCTCCACGATGAAGCGCGGCGACGTCATCGCGCACGCGGGAGAGGTTGTCACCCCCGACATCGCGGCGGCGATCGGCAGCGGCAACAACTCGGTCGCGCGCGTGGTGCGCAAACCGCGCGTCGC
>CAKTSW010000358.1 GCA_934613165.1 uncultured Ellagibacter sp. | reverse complement strand
AGCGTTTCGGTGACCGACCAGTCGTGCGAGGTGTCGCCGTCGATTCCCACGACGACGTCGCCCTGCTGCACGCCGGCGGCCTGGGCTGCCGAGCCCGAGAAGACGTCGGACACCACGGCGCGCCCGTTGTAATCGGAGAACAGGGCGCCGACGCCGGTGTAGGACCCGCTCGAGCTGTCCTTCACGTACGAGCTGTAGCGCGCAGGGTCGAGGTACTCGAGGTACTTGTCGGCAGAGGTGCCGGAAAACGCCTTGAACACCTCCTTGGTCGCCTCGTCGAGATCGTAGCCGTTGAGGTCGCTCTTCGCGAGCACGTCCTCGACCTCGCTCAAACGGGCGGAGATGGAGTCGTAGGGCGTCTTCTTCGCGTCGACCGCCTGGGTCGTCTTCTGCACGCCGGGGATGTCGAATCCGAGCGTCGCCAGGAACTGGTCCTGGCTGCGGACGACGAACCCGGCGACGAAGGCGACCGCCACGATCACGACGAGGCTCAAAAGCTTCAGTATGCGCTTGTTGTGCCGATGCTCGCGTGCGGCGAGCGCCGCGAGCTTCTTGGTGTCCCCGTGCTTAGCCATAGCGGAACCTTACATGCGCCCCTTACACCTTCAGGTAGCGGCGCATGGCGAGCGCGGAGCCGAACAGGCCGATGACCAGGCCCGCAACGACGAGCGCAAGATAAATGAGGACGAACGTGTTCAGGCTGACGTCGATCGCCAGGAACTTGAGCGCGCTCGCGAGCTTCGGCAGCGCGAGGTTGCGCAGGATCTCCAGGCTCACCACCGCGAGCAAGGACCCGATGATGGCGTGCAGCGCGCCCTCCATGAGGAAAGGCCCGCGGATGAAGCCGTTCGACGCGCCGACGAGGCGCATGATGGCGATTTCCTTGCGGCGCGCGAGGATGGCCAGGCGGATGGTGTTGTTGATGAACACGAGCGCGATGAAGATGAGCAGCGCGATGAGCGCGATGCCGATGTAGCGCACGTAGGTCGTGAGCGAGAACAGCTGCTCGACCGACTTCTGGCCGTACTTGAGCGAGTCGGCCGGCGTGTCGTAGCCGCAGATGGACGCGAAAGTGGAGTTCTCCTCGATCTGGCCGGCCACGTCTTCGACGAGCTTCGGGTCGGAAAGCTCGACCTCGATGGAGGCCGGCAGCGGGTTCTGCCCGTCAAGCGCGTCGACGATGTCGGAGTTCGACGTCGCCTTGAAGTTCTCGAGCGCCTGGTCTTTCGTGGTGAAGTTCACCGAGGCGACCCCATCGATGCCCTCGATGTAGCTCGTCACCGAGTCGATGTCGGCCTGCGAGGCGTCGTCGGAGATGAACGCCGAGATGGAGACCTCGTTTTCGACCGACGACATAACGTTGTTCACCACGACGCCGCCCACAAGGAAGATGCCGATGATGAGCAGCGACAAGAATATGGTGACGATCGATCCGAGCGTCGTGGAAAGGTTTCGCGTGAAGCCGTGCAGCGATTCCTTCAGGAAGTAACCGAAACTACGCATCGAAACCGTACACCCCCCTGTCTTGATCGCGCGTGAGATGGCCGCGGTCGAGCGCGATGACGCGACGACGCATGTTGTCGACCATCTCGCGGTCGTGCGTGGCGACAAGCACCGTGGTGCCCGTGCGGTTGATGCGCTCCAAAAGATCCATGATGCCGCGGGACGTCTGCGGATCGAGGTTGCCCGTCGGCTCGTCGCACACCAGAAGCGGCGGGCGGTTCACGATGGCGCGCGCGATGGAGACGCGCTGCTGCTCGCCGCCGGAGAGCTGGTCGGGGCGCTTGTTCAGCTTGTCCTGCAGGCCGACGAGGCGAAGCACCTCGGGAACCTGCGTCTTGATGACGTGGCGGCTCTTGCCGATTACCTCGAGCGCGAAGGCCACGTTCTCGAACACCGTCTTGTTCGGCAGGAGCTTGAAGTCCTGGAACACGCAGCCGATGTTGCGGCGCAGGTAGGGCACGCGCCAGTTGCGCATGGTGGAAAGGTCCTCGTTCGCGACGTAGATGTGGCCCTTGGTGGGGCTGACCTCGCGGATGAGCATGCGGATGAAAGTCGACTTGCCCGACCCGGAATGCCCGACCAAGAAGATGAACTCGCCTGCGTAGATCTGAAGCGAGATGTCGGCGAGCGCCGGCTTGTTGGGCTGCGCCGGGTAGATTTTCGTCACATGGTCGAACGTGATGACGGGAGAGCCCGACTGGCGGGGGGCGTCATCGACGTCGAGCACGGGAAGCGACTGGGAAAGCTGCTGGGTCGCCTGCACCTGACGGCTATGGGCCGCGCGCTTAGGGCGCGGGCGGGCGGGCGCTTTCTGGCCGCCGGGACGAGGAGCGCCCCCTTGGCTTTGAACGTCTGTCACAGTTTGCTCCGTTCGAATCGTGATGTACTGAGACGGAGTAGATTTTAGTAGTAATGCCCCCCA
>CAKTSW010000357.1 GCA_934613165.1 uncultured Ellagibacter sp. | reverse complement strand
CTGTAAGGCAGCTGCAAGGTTTCGGCAAGCGTCGCGAAAGGGGCGCCTTCTAGCATGGAACGCGAACCGAAACCGCGAAGCGAGAAGGGAAAACCCATGTACGAAGGATATTCAGCAAGTGCGGCCGCCCGCGCCCGCTCGACCGCCGATACCCGGCCGGTCGTGGAGGTGCGCGACCTCTCGAAATGCTACGGCAGCGCGCACGGCAAACGCGAGGAGGGCTCGGTTACGCACGCCCTGTCGCACGTGAGCTTCACCGTGGCGTCGGGCGAGTTCGTCGGCATCATGGGGCCTTCCGGGTCGGGCAAGTCGACGCTTCTGAACTGCCTGGCCACGCTCGACGCACCCACGATGGGAACGGTCGCTGTCGGCGGCAGGAGCGTCGCGGGCCTGCGCGGGCGCGAGCTCGCGCGTTTCCGCCGCGAGGAGCTCGGCTTCGTGTTCCAGGACGCGAACCTGCTCGATACGCTCACCGCGTACGAGAACATCGCGCTCGCGCTCACCATACGGCGCGTCGGCGCACGGGAAATCGACGAGCGGGTTCGCCAGATCGCGGGCGTGCTCGGGATCGGCGGCGTGCTCGACCAGTATCCCTACCAGCTTTCCGGCGGGCAGCGCCAGCGCGTTGCCGCGGCGCGCGCCACGGTGGGGCGCCCGAGCCTTATCCTGGCCGATGAGCCCACCGGCGCGCTCGACTCGAAATCGGCCCGCGACCTGCTCGAATCCTTCGAGCGTCTGAACAACCTGGGCGCCACGATCCTTATGGTCACCCACGACGCCGCCGCGGCGAGCTTCTGCTCGCGCATCATCGCGATCAAAGACGGCGCGCTCGCAGGCGAGCTTTCCCGCGATGCGTCCGATCGCCCGGCGTTCTACGAGCGCATCGTCGCGCGGATGGCGGGCGACTGGGAAGCCGTGGCCTCGCCTGTGGCCGTTCCCGCTGCGCGCGACGCGCATGCCGCAGCCGCGTCCGCCGCGCCGGGGCCGCGAGGGGGCGTTCGCCATGACGCTTAAGCTCGCCTGGGGGAACGTTCGCAAATCGCTCGGCGATTTCGGCATCTACTTCGTCACCGTGGTACTCGGCGTGGCGGTGTTCTACGCGTTCAACTCCATGAGCGCGCAGCAGGGGGTGCTCGCGCTCTCGGAGCAGCAGAGCAGCATCCTCGATCTTCTCGGCACCGTCATCGGGGGCGTGTCGGTGTTCATCGCCGCGCTGCTCGTGTTCCTCGTGGTTTACGCGAACCGCTTCCTCATCCGCCGCCGCAAGAAGGAATTCGGGCTGTACCTTGCGCTCGGCATGGGCGCGCCCGATGTGGTGCGCATCGTGCTCGCCGAGTCGGCGATCGTCGGCGTGTCCTCGCTCGTTGTGGGGCTCGCGCTCGGCATCGGGTTCTCGCAGGTGCTCCTGTGGGCAACGTCGTCGCTGTTCAGCGCCGAAGTCGCAAGCGCAACGGGCATCGCGTTCGTGTTCTCGCCCGATGCGTTCGCGAAGGCCGTCGTCGTGTTCGCGGCCGTTTTCGCGCTGGCCGCCGTCGTGAACTCCCATACGGTCGCCCGCGCGAAGCTCGTCGACCTCCTGCAGGCCGACCGCACGGTCGAACCCATGAAACTGCGAAGCCTTCCTTTGTCGTTCGCGCTGTTCATCGCGTCGCTCGTCGTTATCGGCGCGGCGTACAAGCTGCTCATCGACGGCGGCCTTACGGGCCTCACGCCCGAATTCGCCGCCTCGACCGCGCTCGTCGTCGCGGGCACGGCGTTGTTCTTCTACTCGCTGTCCGGGTTCCTTTTGCGCGCGATGCAGTTCGCCCGCCCGCTCTACCTACGCGGGCTCAATATGTTCACGCTGCGCCAGCTGAATGCGCGCGTGAACACGGCGTTCGCCACGCTCACCGTGGTGTGCCTTGTGCTGTTCCTCGCCATCACGAGCGTGTGCACTGGCCTCGGTCTGCGCGATGCGACCGAAGACGCCCTCGCGAAGGGCACGTCCTATAGCGCCACGGCCTCGACGACGATCGCCATCGCCAGCCAAGACGGCGAGCTCCACCGGCTTGCCTACCTCGACCCCTACGTCGATTTCATGGAAGGCGTCGGCTACGACATGCGCGAGGGCTTGGCGAAGAGCATGCGCGATGCCGGGGTGGGCGATTTCGACGCGCTCGTGGCGGAATCGGTGCAAATCGACAGCCTCTACGATATGCAGGCTCCCGTTACCTACGGAGACGTCGAGAAGTCATCGGGCGTGAAGCTCATCGACTCCGTCTCTTCCGGTTTCGTGGACTCTGGATACGAGGGCATGTCCCTTTCCTTCATAAGGCTTTCCCAGGTGAACGCCGCGCTTGAACTTGCGGGGAAGGACCCGATCGATCTTGGCGAAGGCGAGTGCGCCGTTCTTTGCGACATGGACGCGCTGTCCCCTTTCTGGGATCGTGTGGTGCAATCG
>CAKTSW010000356.1 GCA_934613165.1 uncultured Ellagibacter sp. | reverse complement strand
ACCATGGCCTTCTCGGAGTCGAACAGGTACTCGGCGAGCGCCTTGGCGAGCTCGGTCTTGCCCACGCCCGTGGGGCCCAAGAACATGAAGCTGCCCACCGGGCGGTTCGGGTCCGAAAGCCCCGCACGGTTGCGGCGGATGGCGCCCGCCACCGCGTGCACGGCTTCGTCCTGGCCGACGACGCGCTCATGCAGCTTGCCCTCCAAGTCGGCGAGCTTCTCCATCTCGCCCTGCATCATCTTCTGAACCGGGATGCCCGTCCACGCGCTCACCACCTCGGCGATCTCGTCTTCGGACACCTCCTCCTTAAGGATCGCGCCGTCGTTCTGCTTCACGTTGAGAGCCTCTTCGGCTTCCTTCAGGCGCTGCTGCAGCGAGGGGATCGTGGAGTAGCGCAGCTCGGACGCGCGCGAAAGATCGCCCTCGCGCGTGACGCGCTCCTCTTCGGCCTGGGCGCTTTCAAGGTCGGCCTTGAGCGTCTGCACGTTCTCGATGACGTCCTTCTCGTTGCGCCATTCGGCCTTGCGATGGTCGAGGTCTTCCTGAGCGGCGGCGATGTCGCGGCGCAGCGCCTCCAAACGCTCCTTCGAGGCCTCGTCGCTCTCCTTCATGAGCGCCTGCTCCTCGATCTGCATCTGGGTGAGCTTGCGTTCGGCCATGTCGACCTCCTCGGGCATCGAGTCGATTTCGATGCGCAGGCGGCTCGCCGCCTCGTCCATGAGGTCGATCGCCTTGTCGGGAAGGAAACGGTCGGAGATGTAGCGGTCGGAAAGCTCGGCCGCGGCCACGATGGCGCCGTCGGTGATGCGCACGCCGTGGTGGATCTCGTACTTTTCCTTCAGGCCGCGAAGGATCGCGATGGTGTCTTCCACCGTGGGCTCGCCGATCATGACCGGCTGGAAACGACGGGCGAGCGCCTTGTCCTTCTCCACGTACTTGCGGTACTCGTCGAGCGTGGTCGCGCCGATGGCGTGCAGCTCGCCGCGCGCAAGCGCAGGCTTCAGCATGTTGCCGGCGTCGAGCGTGCTGTCGCCCGAGGACCCGGCGCCCACGATGGTGTGGAGCTCGTCGATGAACAGGATGATGCGCCCTTCGGACTGCTTCACCTCACGCAGAACCGCTTTCAAGCGGTCCTCGAACTCGCCGCGGTACTTGGCGCCCGCCATCATCGCGCCCAGATCGAGCGACACGATGTCGCGGTCCTTCAGGCTCGAGGGCACGTCGCCCGCGACGATGCGCTGCGCCAGCCCTTCGACGATGGCCGTCTTGCCCGTGCCGGGCTCGCCGATGAGCACCGGGTTGTTCTTCGTGCGGCGCGACAGCACCTGAATGGTGCGGCGGATTTCCTCGGAACGCCCGATGACCGGGTCCAACTTGCCCTCGCGCGCCTGCTGGGTCAGGTTCTGGCCGTACTGCTCGAGCGCTTCGAACTGGGCTTTTTCCTGCTGCTCCGTCACGCGCGTGTCGCCGCGGAGCTCTTCGTAGGCGGCCTCGATGTTCTTGCGCGTGATGCCGAGCCCGTTTAGGATGCGGCCCGCGTCGCCCTTGTCCTCCGAAAGCGCGATGAGCAAGTGCTCGCTCGTGGCGTAGCTGTCGCCGAGCTTCTCGGCGATCTTCACCGCGTTATCCATGCACTTCAGAAGGTCGTTGCCGGGCATCGGCATGGGCATGCCGCCCTGCGACTTCGGCCCGCGCTCCACTGCGTCGTTCACGTTGCGCTCAAGCTGCGCCGGGTCGGCGCCGATGCGCTTGATGATCGCGGAAAGGTTGTTCTCGCCTGCGTCGAGCAGCGCTTTCAGCAGGTGAATCGGCTGGATAACGGCCGATTCGGCTTCGCTTGCCACGCTCATGGAGTTCTGGAACGCCTCCTGAGCGGTGATTGCCAATTTGTCCAGTCTCATATCGATCCCTCCTTCTCGAGGGGTTTGGTTGCTTGTTGTTTATGGTTTACGAAAGGCGACGGAGCACGATGGCGCCCGGGCTCACTTGCCCGACGTCGTTCTGCACGAGCGAGTTCACGCTTTCGCGCGTTTCCAGCTCGTGCACGCGGTCGGCCAAGCGGCGCACGCGCTTGTGCAGGTCGTCGAGCTCCTCGTCGCGTGCGTCGAGGCGCCCCTGCAAGTCGAGGATGCGCGTCACGCCCGCGAGGTTGATGCCTTCGTTGGTGAGTTCGTTGATGAGCCCCAACCGCTCGATGTCGGCCTGAGAGTACATGCGGGTATTCCCGCTCGTGCGCTGAGGCGTGACCAGGCCTTTCTGCTCGTAGGCTCGCAGCGTCTGAGGATGGACCCCCGCCAGTTCGGCTGCGACGCTGATCATGTACAGGGGCCTGTCGCGGTCGCTCATTACCATGTCCTCACGTCCTCACTCGTCGCGGCGAGGAATTTCTCCATCGCCTTTCGCTGTTCTTCGTTCATCGTCTTGGGAACCCGCACGTCGAC
>CAKTSW010000355.1 GCA_934613165.1 uncultured Ellagibacter sp. | reverse complement strand
GGTCATGGGGTCGTCGAACTTGCCGTCGAAGTATTCGACGGCGCGCTTGCCCTCGACCTCCTTGTTCTCGAGGAGGTAGCTGAGCATCTTCAGGAAGTGCGATTTACCGCTTCCGAAGTAGCCTTGGATCCATACGCCGGTGTTTCGCTCGGGGCTGTCGAGGCCACGCTCGTAGGACTGGAAGAAGTCGGCAAAGTGACGTTGCAACTCGCGCGTCACGACGTATTCATCGAGCTCCTGCTTGATGGTGCTCTGCTCGCCGACACTGATGACGCCGTTGATGTACCTGTTGATGTCTCGCTTGAACATCTCCTGAATCTGCATGGCTTATCTCCTAAATCAGGTCGAAGGCCCGGTAGTAGTTGCCGTCTTTGAGCTTCCCGTACAGGCTAAGAGACCCTCCGTCGAATGTGCCCGGGTAAGCAACGACGACCGGCACGTCCCGAAAGGCGCTCTGCATGTTGTTGAGCACGTTGTGGACCCTTACGAACGGGAACGCCTCGCCGACGCCCGTGATGAGCAGCACGTCTCCGGGAGCGTGGGGGCTCCAATCGATGGCCTCCACATAGGATTCCGGCGTGGCGATACGCTGAACCTGCTTGAGCAGGCCTTCGCTCCCGCGCTTTTCTTCCTGGCCGGGCAGCCGATCGAGCACTCTCTTCGATTCTGCTATCGAGAGAAGCACGTCGTAGAGATTTCGCTCGACGACATTCGCCCTCACGTCGTTCGAACCGTATTTCCCGCCGCGCGAGTTGGAGATGATCCTGCAGAAGAAATCCCTCGCGGCGGGCTCGAGTGTGGGATCGTAGCAGAACGTGAAGATACCCGCCTCGTTGCCCAAGCCCTTGTTTGCCAGAAAATCGGCGTCGTTCAACTTCAAGACGAGCGATTTGCATCGGCGCTCGAAATCCTCTTTCTGCATGGGCGTCGCCATTAGCATGCCTCCCTGCAATTGAACGCAGGCAGAGCCGCGTAGTCGCCCTTAGCCTCAATGGCGGCCCTTACTTCAGGATCGATGTATATCGGTACGAGCCTCTCGCTGCGCGCGCTTTCGAGCATGCCGACTTCGACGAGGCATTTCTTGAGCACCTGTTTCAGCTTTGCGATGGTGGTTTCAGGCGATGTCGCGATGTTGTCGTATTTTTCCTCGAGCTTCGTGAAGTAGTTGTTCATATCAGTCCGATCAAAAGTGTAGCTAAGCTCCGCGTAGCGCGTCGCAACCTCACTCAACATGAAATCACGCACAATTTGATACGTGCACATCATCATGTAAAGATTTGCCTGAGCGGCGGCATCGGGCAAACCCTCGACAACGATGCGGGTTATCTCATCGCTTTTTACCTCAGCGATGCGCTTGTTGCAGGTGCGGGCGATGCTTGCGAGCGAACGCTCTGTCGGATATTGAAAGATATTGTCCGTCTTAGCCTTATCGATGACGTCGCCCTCGCTAAGACCGTTCCTCCTAAGCTTTGCCACAATCTTCATCTCGCGAAGCAACCATTGCTCACGGGTAATCATTAAGCCTTCGATTCTGTTTCCTGTGGGCACTACCGCTTCGCCTCCTCGAATAACTCTTTGTTCGCCAGAATCTCTTCCGTAGCAAGCGAGGTCATCAAGGCAGATAAGCTCATGCACTTTTCCTCGGCGATTTTCTCAAGGGAGGCTTTCATCTCTTCACTCGCAGCGAACACCACTCGCTCGGTCTTTCTGCCGGCGAGCACCCTTTTCCTTAATCGGCTCTCATCCACGTGACCACATCCTTGCGTATCGGGCGGTATGAAAACTGTGCACAATTTTAGCACTGAGTATTCGCCGAGGACGCGCGAATGTAGGCGAAGGTTTGTCAGGCTCGCGGCGTTTCGGCAACGGCGCGGCAACGGCGCGCGAAAGACGGTTGCCCTTCCCGCCGCGCAAGCGCACCATGGCGTCGACAACCAAGCCCGCCCGAGCGGGGCGACGGACCCGCACGGTCAGGCACGCGACTGAAAGGACGCACCATGTGCACGGGAATCAGATTCAGCGATAGCGACGGCAACATGTATTTGGCCCGCAATCTCGATTGGAGCACGCGCTACGGCGAGCGCGTGGTGGTAACGCCTGCAGGGTTCCCGCTGCCCTATTCCTACCTCGACGACGCGCCGGCCGCCCATGCGGTGATCGGGATGGCCGTCGCCCTGAACAACTACCCGCTCTACTTCGATTGCGGAAACGATGCGGGGCTGGGCGTCGCGGGGCTGAACTTCCCCGGGTACGCCGAGTACTCCGCCGAGCCCGTCGACGGCAAGACGAACGTCGCCGCCTACGAGTTCCCCGTGTGGATCGCGGCCAACTTCGCAACGGTCGACGAGGCCGAGGCGGCGCTCGCGAACGCCAACATCGTCGCGAAGCCGGCCGGCAAGGGGCTCGGCGTGTCGATGCTGCACTGGATCATCGGCGACGGTATGCGCT
>CAKTSW010000354.1 GCA_934613165.1 uncultured Ellagibacter sp. | reverse complement strand
TGTCGACGCTCTTGAGCATGGTGCGGTAGGAATCGATCGTCTCGTCGTTGAAGGTGACGGTCTTCACCCCGTCCATGGCGAGCAGGTCGTTCGAGAACGCGCTGCGGGCGTCGTCGCCTTCGACGACATTGGCGTACACGGTGCCGAAAACCGGCGCCTCGCCCATCACCTGCTCGTAGAGCGCAGGCGTGAGATACACGTACTGGCTCACGTAGTTCTCCATCACGCCCGCCACACGGACCTCGTGCGCCTCACCGGCCGCGTTTCCGATCTCGTCCTCGTCGAAAAGCGAGATCGTGTCGCCCACGGAGACCCCGAGCGTCGTCGCAAGCTTCTCGCTCACAAGCGCGCCGTCGTCGGAAAGCGAGAGCGGCTCGTGGCCGACGCGCGTGCGCAGCGTGAGGAAGTCCCCGAACGAATCGGGGTCTTCGGGCGACACGAGCTCGACGCGGTGCTCGGCCGACCCCCCCGCGCCTAAGCCGCGCGCGATCACGTTCTCGGTCGAGACAAGAGCATAGGGGCCTTGCGAATCATCGGCGATGCGCTCGCACGCCGCCTCCTTCGCCTCATCCGACACGTCGGAGTCCATGCGCACGATGGCATTGTAGTGGTACAGCTCGCCATACTGCTTGTCGATGATGTCGTTGATGGCGTTCTGCAGCCCGAGACCCGTCAGAAGAAGCGCCGTGCAGCCGGCGATGCCGACGATCGCCATGAAGAAGCGCCGCTTGTAGCGGAAGAGGTTGCGCGCCGTGACCTTCCAGCTGAACGAGAGGCGGCGCCAGAGGGGCCGTATGCGCTCGAGCAGGATGCGCTTGCCCGCCTTCGGGGCGCGCGGCAGCATGAGCGCGGCAGGGCGCTCGCGCAGCGTCGCCGCCGCGGCGAACCAGGTAGCGGCGAGGTTGATGCCGACGCCGAGGCCCACGGCGAGGACGGCCATCGCAGGCTCGATCGGCGTGGGGCGGCACGGCACCGCGTAGATGATGGAATACGCCCCCATGATGAACCACGGCAGGAACTGCGTGAGCAGCGCGATGCCCACGATAGCGCCGATGCCGCTCGCCACCACCGCGTACAGCAGGTACTTCGAGGTGATGCGCGCCTTGCCGTAGCCGAGCGCCTTGTACGTGCCGATGAGCACGCGCTCCTCCTCGACCATGCGGGTCATCGTCGTCAGCGACACGAGTGCCGCGACCAGGAAGAACAGAAGCGGGAACACCTGGGCGATCTGGTCGATGCGCCCGGCGTCCGACCGGAAGCTCTCCGCTCCGACGTTCTTCGAGCGGTCGAGCACGTACACGTCGGCTTCGGTGCTCGCGATGTCGTTGACGTCGGCCTGCGCGTCGTCGAGCTGGCTTTCCGCGTCCGCGAGCTGGGCCTCGACGTCGGCACGGCTCGATGCGAGCTCGCGTGCGCCGTCCTCGTACTGCGAAACGCCGTCGTCGTATTCGCTTCTGCCCTGAGCGAGCTGCGATTCGCCCTGCGCGATCTGCGCGCGGCCGCTTGCGAGCTCGGACGCCGCGGCATCGAGCTGCGCTTGCGCGGAGGCGAAGGATTCCTCGGCCGCCGCCTTTTGAGCGTCGAGCGCGGCGCGCCCCTGGGAAATCTGCTCGGGCACGCCGGCGGTCTGCTCGTCGATCTGGGCGATCGCCGCCTCGAGCTGCGCCGCCGCGTCGGCGGCCCCCGCGGCCTGCGCCTGCTGGAGCTGCGCGGAAAGCTCGTCGCGCTGCTTCATCGCCGCATCGTAGCCCGACTGGGCCGCGTCGAGCTTCTGCTCGGCTGCGGCGAACTGCGCCTCGGCGGCGCTGCGCTGCGCCGCAAGCTCGGAGACGCCGCCGCGATAGCTCTTCTCGCCTTCCGCGAGCTTGCGCTTGCTCGCGTCGATCGTCGCCTGCGAGCTTTCGAGTTGCGCGGCCGCGCTGTCGAGCTCGCCCTTCGCATCGTCGAGCGCCTGCTGGGCTTCGTCGAGCTTCGAAAGCGCGTCCGCCTTCTCGGTCTCGAAATCAGCGCGCTTGCCGTCGAGCGTCTGCTGCGCCTCGGCGCGGATACCGTCGAGACGGGTTGCCGCGATGTCGGGCGCGAGGGCGTTCAGGCGGTCGGCAACCTCGGACACGCAGGCGTCGTAGGCGTCGTCGGGCCACGAGGCGCTCTTGGCGCCGTCCACGGTCACATAAGCTTCCGTATAGGGGCAGTCGTCCACGAAGGCTTCGTCAGAAACGTAGATGAACGTGGCGAGCGATCCGTTGCCGAGCGAGGTCGACCCGATGTTAGTCGAGCACGTGTAAAGCGACGAGCGCACGAACCCGGAAACGGTGTACTCGCGCACCGAGAACGTGTCGTCAAGGCTGTTCGCGCCTTCGACGATCGACACGGTGTCGCCGACGCGCACATCGGTCTGCCACACCGTGTCGACGGAAAGCAGGCATTCGCTCGAGGAAGAGGGCCAGGCG
>CAKTSW010000353.1 GCA_934613165.1 uncultured Ellagibacter sp. | reverse complement strand
CTTCGAACCTGCACGACGCGCCCCTCATGGAACGTGAGCGCGCAGAACGCGCATTCACCGAAGCATCCGCGGTTGCTCGTAAGCGAGAACTTCACCTCGCGGATGGCGGGAACGCCCCCGGCGGCTTCGTAGTCGGGATGGTACGTGCGCGCGAACGGCAAGCGGTAGACCGCATCGAGCTCGGGGGTGGTCAAAGGCGCGCTCGGCGGGTTCTGCACGACGAACTCGTGGTCGGAATACGGCTCGACGAGGCGCTTCGCCGTCACATGGTCGCTGTTCGCGTACTGAACGGCGAAGCTTCTCGCGTAGGCGAGCTTGTCGGCGCGCATATCGTCATAGCTGGGAAGGATCTCGGCGTCGTACACGTGCTCGAGCGACTTCGTCTTGTACACCGTTCCGTCGATAAAGGTGATGTCGGAGATGGAAAGCCCCGACGCGAGCGCATCGGCGATTTCCACGATGGAGCGCTCCCCCATGCCGTACGACACGAGGTCGGCACCCGAGTCGAGCAAGATCGACCGTTTCAGGGAATCGGACCAGTAGTCGTAGTGGGCAAGGCGGCGAAGGCTCGCCTCGATGCCGCCGATGATGATGGGCACGTCCTTGTAGGCGCGCCTGATGAGGTTCGAGTACACCACCGTGGCGTGGTTCGGGCGCAACCCGCCTTCCCCACCGGGGGAAAAGGCGTCGGAATGGCGGCGCTTCTTGGCGACGGTGTAGTGGTTCACCATGGAGTCCATGTTGCCGGAGCTCACGAGGAAGCCGAGCCGCGGGCGCCCGAGCGCCTGGATGCTCTTCTCGTCGCGCCAGTCGGGCTGCGCGATCACGCCGACCTTGTAGTGGTTCGCCTCGAGCAGGCGCGTGATGATGGCGGCGCCGAACGACGAGTGGTCAACGTAGGCGTCGCCCGACACGTACACGAAGTCGCACTCGTCCCAGCCGCGCTCCTCCATGTCGGCGCGGTTCACGGGAAGGAATTTCTTTCGAAGCTCGGCGGCGCTCGGTGCCGCGGGCTTCGGTGCGGACGAATGCCGTCCCTGCCCGCCGCGCCCGCTGCGCCCACCGTGCCCGTCGTGCCCGTTATGCCCTTTCCGCGCGCCCTGATCGTTGGGCCTGCGCTTGCCGGCGGTTCCCATCAGCGCACCTCCGAGGCGAAGCCCGGGGCCGCGACGCGAAGCGCGCGCGGCTCGATCGACACGTCGAAGCGCGTGCCGAGCAGCTTCTCGCCGTCGATCTGCACGGCAAGAGGGCTCTCGAACCAAATGTCCAAGCGGCGGGCGCGACGAAGCTCCACCTTGTCGAAACGCGTATGGCGCCCCTCTTTCGCCAGCAGGAAGATGAAGGTCGCGGCCGCGCGCGAAAGCGGCGGATGCGCGATACAGAGGTCGAATGCGCCGTCGGTCGGGTCGGCGTCGGGGCAAATCCGGAAGCCGCCGCCGTAGGTTCGTCCTATCTGCACGGCGAAGAGGTACGACGAGCCCGCCTCCGCCGGCGCGCCGTCGAACGACGCCTCGTAGCGGCACGTATCGAGATGATGGAGCAGTTGTTCGATGCCCGCCTGAAGGTACAACATGGTGCCCGTCTTGCCCGTGCGGACGCGCCGTTCGACGGTGTCGAGCGCGATTGCCGCATCGAGCCCGAACGACAGCGTCTCCAAAAACCACCGATCGTTGCATCGCCCAACGTCAAGCGCGTGAAACGGCGAGTCGATGAGCTGAAGCACCGCATCGTCGAGCGATTTTGCCATGCCGAGCGTGCGCGCGTAGTCGTTCCCCGACCCGACGGGCAGAAGCCCGAATGCCGGACGTGCCGCCTCGGGTATGCGCATAAGGCCGTTCGCGACCTCGTTCGCCACGCCGTCGCCGCCGAGGGCGACCACGAAATCGAATCCCTTATCGGCAGCCTGTACGGCAAGCTCGCTCGCTTGACCTGCGTATTCGGTAAGCACGAGCGAAGCTGCGGCATCGCCTGTGGCAGACGCGAGCAGCGCCTTGGCGCGCACGGCGGCCGCACGCCCCAAGCCGTTTTGAGCCACGGGGTTGGCGATGAGGAGAAGCTTGTTGAAGTATCGAGTCATGCCGCCCATTATACGGCAGAACCTACGGCGTTGCGCAGCCCGACGCAACCGTGCCGCGAAGAGAAAGCCCTTGATCCATCTCCAAACAGCGCCCCAAGAAGAGAAAAGGGGCGCCGCATCGAAGCGACACCCCTTGTAATTTGCCTATCGCGACACGAAGCCGCGACAAAGGCGAGCTTCCGCAAGTCCAGCCTACTCGGCTTTTTCTTCGGCAGGAGCCTCTTCCCCACGAGAAGCCTCCGACGTTGCGCCCTCGTCGCTCGCGACCGTGATGTTCGCGTGATCGACGAGCCACTTGTTCGCACACAGGCGCTCGGCGGACTCGCGCAGCATGAACCCGCGGCCCGTCTGCTCAAGGCGCTGACGCAGCATCTT
>CAKTSW010000352.1 GCA_934613165.1 uncultured Ellagibacter sp. | reverse complement strand
CTCGACATGATCGCCATCCCCGGCGACACGTCGGTCGAGACCATCTTCGGCATCATCGCCGACGAATGCGCCATCGGCATGATCAACAACAAGACCACGGCTGTGCGCGTCATCCCCGCCATCGGCAAGAAGGTCGGCGACCGACTCGACTTCGGCGGACTTCTGGGCTACGCCCCGGTCATGCCCGTGAACGAGCACGCCGGCACCGTCTTCGCCCACCGAGGCGGCCGCATGCCCGCACCCATCAACAGCTTGAAGAACTAACAACCCAGTGGGTTGTTAGTTCCCAAATTTCCGCACCCGAGAGGGTGCTACCCAGCTCAGTGCTTTTCTGAGCTGGGTTCAAAGTCCGGTGGGTTGTTAATTCTCAAACTATGCGTCCGAGCGGGCGCCACCCTGTAAAAGCAGAAGGCTCTGAAGCGAAACAGCTTCAGAGCCTTCTCGTTTTTCGCGCCGATTATGGCATTATCACAACCTGAAAACGCCCGTTCAATGGCACTATCACAACCTCCTACCGAAACCGCAGGACGTATCCGCAGGTCGGGGGGAGGTGGTTGCCGAACAGGGCGACTCGTGGCGTCAGACGCCCGCATCGCGCGCAGCGCTCGAAGCGTTTGTCGTACACGCGGCACAGCCGCGTATCCTCGTCGAAGAACTCGCACGGCGCGGAGAAGTCGATGCCGACGCACCCGTCGTCATCGACTTCCCGCTCGTAGCAGCACATCCCGCAACGCAGGCACACGTCGTCCCATGAGCCGTTGAACCATGCGCGAAGCGCCGCAATCGGTTTGCGCATCTAGTCTCGCGTCAGCTTTCGGTGCAGGCGATGCGGCTTCGACGCCTCTTCGCCCAAACGCTCGACGCGGTTTTTCTGGTAGCTGTCGAAGTTACCCTCGAACCAGAACCAGTTGCCGGGGTTCTCGTCGGTTCCTTCCCATGCCAGGATATGCGTGGCAATGCGGTCGAGGAACATGCGGTCGTGGCTCGTCACCACGGCGCACCCGGGGAATTCGAGCAGCGCCTCTTCCAAGCTGGAAAGCGTCTCGACGTCGAGGTCGTTCGTGGGCTCGTCGAGCAGCAGCAGGTTTCCGCCCTGCTTGAGCGTGAGCGCCAGGTTCAGGCGGTTGCGCTCGCCGCCCGAAAGCACGCCGGCGGGTTTCTGCTGGTCAGACCCCTTGAACCCGAAGCTCGCCACATACGCGCGGCTCGGCACCTCGGTTTCGCACACCATCATGTAGTCAAGGCCGTCCGACACGACTTCCCACACGCTCTTGTTGGGGTCGATGCCCTCGCGCCCCTGGTCGACGTAGGAAAGCTTCACGGTTTCGCCCAGCTCGAGCGTGCCTGCCGTGGGCTGCTCCTTCCCTACGATCATCTTGAAGAGCGTGGACTTGCCCACGCCGTTCGGGCCGATGACGCCCACGATGCCGTTGCGCGGCAGCTCGAACGACAGGTTGTCGATGAGCACGCGCTCGCCGAAGCTCTTGCAGAGACCCTCGACCTTGAGCACGTTCGCTCCCAGGCGCGGACCTGCGGGAATGTGGATTTCCGTGAAGTCGACCTTCTTCGACTGCGCAGCCTCCGCGGCCATCTGGTCGTAGCGCTCCAGACGCGCGCGGCTCTTCGCCTGACGCGCCTTCGGGGACGAGCGCACCCACTCGAGCTCGCTCGCCAGGCGCTTCGCGAGCTTCTCGTCGCGCTGCTTCTGCGACGCCAAGCGCGCAGCCTTCGTTTCCAGGTAGGTGGAGTAGTTGCCCTTGTAGGGGTACAGATGCCCGCGGTCGACCTCGCAGATCCACTCGGCCACGTTGTCGAGGAAGTAGCGGTCGTGCGTGACGGCGAGTACGGCGCCGGGGTACTTGTGGAGGAACTGCTCGAGCCACAGCACCGATTCGGCGTCGAGGTGGTTGGTCGGCTCGTCCAAAAGCAGCAGATCGGGCGCCTCAAGCAGCAAACGGCACAAGGCCACGCGCCTGCGCTCGCCGCCCGAGAGCACGTTTACCGGCATGTCGGGGTCGGGACACTGAAGAGCGTCCATCGCCTGAGAGAGCTTGCTGTCCAAATCCCATCCGTCGACCGCGTCGATCGCGTCTTGCAGCTCGCCCATTTCCGCCATGAGCGAGTCGAAGTCGGCATCGGGTTCGGCCATGAGGCCGCCGATTTCGTTGAAGCGGTCGATCTTCGCCTTGACGTCGCCGAACGCGAGCTCGATGTTGCCGAGCACGGTCTTGTCCTCGTCGAGCGGCGGCTCCTGTTGTAGGATGCCGACCGTGTAGCCGGGCGTCAGGCGCGCCTCGCCGTTGGACACGTCCTCAAGCCCCGCCATCAGCTTCAGCAGCGTGGACTTTCCCATGCCGTTCGGGCCCACGACGCCGATCTTCGCGCCGGGGTAGAACGACAGCGTGACGTCGTCGAGGATCACCTTGTCGCCATGCGCCTTGCGCGCCTTGTACAT
>CAKTSW010000351.1 GCA_934613165.1 uncultured Ellagibacter sp. | reverse complement strand
CAGGGGTTGGGGAGGTTTTGGCAATCCGTGATGATGCCGCGGTTCACGGTGTAGCACATGAAGCTGGCGCAATGCACGGCGTGGGGAGAAACTCCAAGTCCCTCGCATGCCACAGTGATTTTCATCTATTGCATTCCTTTTCGTCGTTTTCGTCTAGCCTACGATACCGCCATGCGGCCTTCGCGTCGGGTCGCTTTCGCCAAACGGGAATTTCCGCGGCACGAATGACATAATGCTAACTATCCGAGGTGCGTTTGCCGCGGTGAGAGGTTGATAATCCTCTCGGTATGAAAAGCCCCCTGCGACGGCGAGACGCAGGGGGCGGGTGCGGAGACGATGGGGAAGCGCGCTACGAGCGGCGCTTGCGCCCGAGTCGGGCGACTTCCGCGCGGTGGGCGCGGCCGGGCCTGAAGTCCTTCTTCGAGCCCTTCTTCGACGGTGCGGAAGATCCGCCCTGGGCGCGTTTCTTGCCCTGCGCGCGCTGCTTCTTGTCCGCGGCGCCGCCCTTCGAGTTCTCGGAGCGCTTGGAGGGCGCGTTGTTGCGGCCTTGCGCCTGCGAACCCTTTCCGGACGGTTTACGCGGCTTGCCCTTCTTCGTCTTCTTGCCTGCCTGCTCGGCCTCGCGCTCTTCGGCTGCGCGCTCGGCCGCCTTCTTCTTCCGCTTCTCGCGCTTCGCCATCTCGCGCTTCGCCTCGGCGATGTCGGGGTCTTTGCGGGCGGCGGCCTTGGTCGCGCGCTCCGCCGCGGCGACGGCGGCCGCTTCCTCGTCGAACCCTTCGATCTTCACCTCGGGGATCTCGCGCTTCGTGAACTTCTCGATGTCGCGCAGCGCGTCTTCGGTTTCAGGGGTGACGAACGAGATGGCCCGCCCGGTGGCGCCGGCTCGTCCCGTGCGGCCGATGCGGTGCACGTAGTCCTCGGCCTGCGTCGGCAGATCGAGGTTCACCACGTAGTTCACCTCGTCGACGTCGATGCCGCGTGCGAGCACGTCGGTCGCGACGAGGATGTCGGTCTCGCCCGACTCGAAGTTCTCGAGCGCCCGGCGGCGCTGGTTCTGCGAGCGGCTCGAATGGATCGCCTCGACCTTGTAGCCGGCGCGCTTGAGCCTGCGGCACGTCGAGTCGGCGCGGCTGCGGGTGCGGGCGAACACGATGACGCGCTCGCTGCCCCAGGACGCGATAGTCGCGCGCAGAAGGTCGTTCTTAAGCGATTGCGGCACGCGGACGATGCATTGCTCGACGGTGTCGGCGGTCTCTCCCTTGTGCGCGATCTCGACGATCGCGGGGTCGCGCAGGAAGGACCCCGCGACCTTCTCGATCGAGCGGTCGATGGTCGCGGAGAACAGAAGCGTCTGGCGCGACTTCGGCGTCGCGGCGACGATCTTCTTCACCGAAGGGAGGAACCCCATGTCGAGCATGCGGTCGGCCTCGTCGAGCACGAGCACTTCGACGTGCGAGAGGTGCGCGGCGCTCTGTTCCATAAGGTCGATGAGGCGCCCCGGGGTGGCGATGAGCACGTCGCAGCCGCGCTTGAGCGCCGAGATCTGGGGGTTGTACGACACGCCCCCCACGACCGAGAGCACGCGGTGGTGGGTCGACTGCGCGATGGTCGTGCACACCTCGGCGATCTGCGCGGCGAGCTCGCGCGTGGGCGTCACCACGAGCATGAGCGGGCCTTTCTCGCCTTTGGCGTGGGAAAGCCCGTCCATCGCGGGCAGCGAGAACGCGGCGGTCTTGCCGGTGCCGGTCTTCGCCGCGGCGATGATGTCGCGGCCTTCGAGCACGAGTGGAATGGCCTTTTCCTGCACGGGGGTCGGGGTCGTGTAGCCGAGGGTCTCCACGGCATGAAGGGTTGCGGGCTCAAGGCCCAAGTCGTCAAACGTTGTCATGATGATGGTGTTTCCTTTCAAGTCGGCTCGTGCCGACGGTTTTTAGCGGATGTGCGCGGGCGCGTGCCCCCAGTAGAAATGCATGAAGCGCTTCTTGCGCATGGCGAGGTCCTGGGAGGGCTCGGCTGCCGCAAGCTTGAGCGTCGCCCGGGCGATGTCGAGCGCCGCGTCGGGTTTGCGCAGATAGGAAGCTTGCGTGAGCATGGCTTCGACGATCGCGGGGTTAGCGTCGACGTGCCCCATCGCGCCGACGAGCTCGCGCGCGGTGGTGACGTGCAAGGCCGCGCCGAGCGAGGTGAGCATGCGCACGTTGATGTTCTCCTGACCGTAGGCACGCCCGAGCAGGATCATGGGCGCCTTCGCGCAGAGGCATTCGGTCACGGTGAGGCCGCCCGGCTTGCAGATGACGAGGTCGCTCGCGGCCATGAGCTCGGCCATGCCCTCCACGTAGTCGAGCACCGTCGCGTTCGAAAGCCCGAGCTCGTCGCATTCGCGGCGCAGGTGGGAAGCGTATTCCTCGTCGGCGCCCGCCACGATCACGAGATGGGTGTTCTTGAAACGGTGCAGGTAGGGG
>CAKTSW010000350.1 GCA_934613165.1 uncultured Ellagibacter sp. | reverse complement strand
CGAACGTCGAGCCCGAGGTCGATCCTCGCGTCGTGTTCGTGCCGCGCGGCTGGTGGTTCCCCGAGCGCGACACCAACATCGACCTGGACAACCCGTTTGGCTGCCTCGAGTCCAACACCAACGTCCTCACCTCTGTCGACGAGTGGGACTGCGACCCGATGGGCGGCTCCTGGGCGAACCGCGGCCTGCTGTGCAAGGTGTACAAGTGCACCGAGGCCGACCACGAGTGGAACGCCAAGGACAAGACGTGGTCCATCCCGGGTTGCGCGAAGACGCCGGGCATCTCCACCGACCCCGCCGACCTCGAGCACCGCAAGCTTCGCTGGGAGAAGATCCCGTTCGAGAAGCCTGCCTGCACGAAGGAAGTCCCCGAGGGATACAGCTGGCAGTGGCAGAACGACTCGCTCTACCAGGATTCTACCCAGTTCCGCCTGGACGACTCCGGTTGGCTGATCGACCCGAAGACCAACGAGTACGTCGATGCGTACTCCGGCTGGTACTACAACGCCGCGGCCGAGTGCCTCATCGACAAGGCAACGGGCCAGAAGTACACCATGGATCGCCAGCCCATCGCCGAGCTTGCGGGCATCCGCCTGTACCCGGGTCAGGACGCGCCCTACGCCGTTCCCGACCAGCTCACCTGGGACGCTGAGAAGGGCTACGCCCGCCTTGGCGACAAGCCCTACATCTACAACCCCGAAAGCGGTTGGCTGATCGATCCCGCCACCAACGTCTACCACGACGCATACTACGGCTGGGCGTACGATCCCACCGCGAATTGCCTCGTCGACGAGGAAACGGGCAGGCGTTACACCATGGGCTACGAAGCCATCGAAGAATAAAGGCGATCGAGTAGGAAAGGATAGATAATGACTCGTTATGTTATGGTCATTGACCAGCGTCGTTGCATCGGCTGTCACTCCTGCACGGTTGCTTGCCGTACGTGGAACGATCTGCCGCTCGACATCATCTACAACCCCGTGCTGACCGAGGGCGCCCAGGGCAAGTGGCCCCACGTCCATCGCACCTACACCCCGACGCTGTGCATGCACTGCGCCAACCCCGAGTGCGTTCCCTGCTGCCCGACCGGCGCGTCCCAGCAGGACGACGACGGCGTGGTATGGGTGGACTCCAAGAAGTGCATGGCCTGCAAGGTGTGCGTCAACGCCTGCCCCTACGGCATGCGCGACACCTCCGTGCTCGGCCCGCGCCTGCATCGCTTCGTGCGCAAGTGCACCTTCTGCAAGGACCGCCGTGCGGAAGAGCCCGGCGCGCAGCCGTACTGCGTGCAGACGTGCCATCAGAAGGCTCGTATCTTCGGCGACCTGGACGATCCCAACAGCGAAGTGTCCAAGCTCATCAACTCGCTCCACACCGAGCGCCTGTTCACTGAGCACGGCACGGATCCTCAGGTCTACTACATTCCGGATTTGGGAGGTCAGCGATAATGAAGCATCATTATTGGGAAGCGCCGATTGTCATCTACCTGTTCTTGGGTGGCCTCGGCGGCGGCATCATGTGCCTCACTGCTATTCTGAGCCTTATCGTCGCTCCCGGCACGGGCTCTCTGTTCTTCGTCCCGATGTTCCTCGCGCTCGCCGCGCTCGCCGTCGGCTGCTTCTTCCTCGTGTTCGAGTTGGGTCAGCCTCTTGTGTTCTGGCGCGTGTGGACGACGGCTACGGCGATCATCAAATGGGGCGCTACGCTCCTCGTGATCGCCATGTTCGGCGACATCTTCTGGCTGCTCGGCTATCTGGACGTGCTGCCGCTTGATTGGGGCTTCCTCGGCGCCATCGCGGCGGTGTTCGGCGGCGGCACCCCGGTGTTCTCCACCATCGCCGGCATCGCGGGCTTCGGCATCATGGTTTACACGGGCGTCATGCTCTCCACGCTGAAGGCCCACTCCTTCTGGGCAACCCCGGCCCTGCCGGTGCTGTTCACCATCTCGGCTCTGTCGACCGCCTGCGCCGCCATTGCGCTGTCGCTCGGCATCTTCGCTCCGGCCACGATCGTGAACCTGCTTGCCATCGAGGTCATCCATGAGCTCATCCACGTGGTCGACATCATCCTGGTGTGCGCGGAAATCACCGTCATGCTCATCATGGTGCTGTCCTTCCTGGGCGCCGGCAACGTCACCCAGAAGGCTGTCGCCCGCCGTTGGGTGAAGGGCAAGACCGCCCCGCTCTTCTGGGTCGGCATGATCGGCTGCGGCCTCGTCATCCCGTTCTTCCTGTACGTCTTCGGTGCCGACTCCGCTGCCTCCACCGTTGTGGCTCCGGTGCTCGTGCTCTGCGGCGGCCTCCTGCTCCGTTACCTCTGCGTCTACTCCGACGAGCGCGCCGAGATCCCGGGCGAGAACCGCTACTACAACCGCGTCGCGGATCCGCATGCTGAGTTCGTCGAGCATTGGACTTACGGCCAGAACATGTACTAGGTTCTGCGCGGTATGACGGCTGCGCGTGCGCA
>CAKTSW010000349.1 GCA_934613165.1 uncultured Ellagibacter sp. | reverse complement strand
TCCTTGCCGAGGAACACGATCTCGTAGGTGCTCACGCGCATCGCGTCGCGCACGTCGTCGTCGATGTCGCTTATGCGGTCGAGGCAACGGTTGATGACGTCGTCGAGCGTGCCGGTGGAGCTCACCACGCCGAGCACGAGGCGCGTCGCGAAGGCGCGGTCCTCACGGGACATGCGCGACGAGTCGATGTACTTGTGGATGAGTTCTTGCGCGAACGCGTCGCGCTCGCGGACGATGCGGCACACCTGGAGCGCGGCCAAGCGCGCCGGGCTCGCCGAGCGCGCGCCGTCGCGATGCGGGACACCGCTCGTGCGCGGGGCGTCGCCGAACGAGCGCTTCGCGCCGCGGCGGTTGTCTCCGCTGTTGCCGCGCGGGCGGTTGCGGTACTTGTAGTCGCCGTTCTCGTCGAGCTCGAGCTCGCCGCGGTAGACGCCCGCCTCCTGCGGGTGGCGTTCGGCGAGTTCGGCGTTCTGCGCGTTAGGACGCCACGGCCCGCGGCGCTCGAACGTCTTGCGCTCGGGGCGTTCTTCCTGGTCATACGAACGCCCGCCGTCGCGGGCGGGGGCGTCAGAGGCGTGGAAGCCGGAGCGGGCGCCCTCGAAGTCGCGCTTGCGGTCGAAGGAGCGCTCCCCGCCCCGGTCGTCGCGCTTGAAATCGCGGGAGTCGCGCGGCTTGAAGTCGCGCTTGCCGTCGCGGGCGGGACGGTCGCCGTACGGCTTGCGGTCGCGATTGCCGTAAGGCTTTCGGTCGTCGCGCGCGCCCTTGTTGTACGGCTTGCGGTCGCCGCGATCGTTCTTGTTGTAGGGCTTGCGGTCGCGGTCGCCACCTTCGCGGTACGGCTTGCGGTTGCCGGCGGCGTCCTCGTTGTCGAAGGGCTTGTGGGCCGCGCCCGAGCGCGAGCCGTACCCGCCGCGACGGTCGTCGCGCTTGTAGCCGCCCTTGCCGCGGGAATCGGAGCCCTTGTAGCCGCCACGGCGGTCTCCATCGCGCGAGTCTTTGTAGCCGCCCTTGCGCTCGCCGCCGTGCGAGCCCTTGTAGCCGGAGCCCTTCTTGTCGCCGCGGTAGCCGCCCTTGCCCCCGCCGTTCTGATTCGCGCCGCGATGGTCCGCGTGGCCGCGGTTCGACCCGCCGTTGTCGGAGCGGCTATGATGTGCTTCGTGATGCTGGTTGTTGCCTTCAGGCATGGTGTACCGTCCATTCTCCGTCGTGCCCGCGCAGCGCGGCAGCACCCGCCGCGAACGCCTGGGCATCCATTTCCTTCTTTCCGTCGGGCTTCAGACGGAATATCTCGAGCGCGCCGTCGGCGCAGCCGAAAAGCAGCCGCTTCGCCTTGTAGCGAACCTGGCCGGGCAAAAGCCCCTCGGCCGCCGCGAGCGCGGCTTCGTCGTGAGACGCGGGTACCGCGTCGATGATCGTGGCCCCGCGGCCGAGCACCGTGCATTTCGAGGGATGCGCAGCACTCGACGCCCTCACACGGCGCGAGAGCATCTGCACGTCGAGGTCGGGGTCCAAATCGAACTCGCCCTTCGAGATCTTGTGCGCGTAGGTGGCGTCCGTTTCCTTTTGGACCACCCAGCGCTCGACGCCGTGGACAAGCCGCATGATAGCCGTGAGCAGCGCCTGCGAGCCCAGGTTGGCAAGCTCGTCGGAAAGCTCGGTCGACGTCTTGTCCTCGATGGGAAGCGTGCGGCACACGCAATACGGGCCGGTATCGAGGCCTTCCTCCATGCTCATGATGCACACGCCCGTCTCCTCGTCGCCGGCGATGATGGCGTGCTCGATGGGGGCAGCGCCGCGCCAACGCGGAAGAAGCGACGCATGCACGTTCAGGCAGTGGTAGGTCGGGCATTCCAGAACGTCGCTCGGCAGGATCATGCCGTAGGCCGCGACGACGATGAAGTCGGGCTTGTACGCCTCAAGCGTCGCGATGGCGTCAGGGTCTTTGAACGTGGTGGGCTGTTGGACCTCGATGCCGCGACGCAGCGCGACTTCCTTCACCGGCGACGGCACGAGTTTCTTGCCGCGCCCACGGACGGCGTCGGGCCTGGTGTAGGCCGCGACGACGTTGTACTGCTCAGCCAAATCGTCGAGGATCGTCGCCGCGAAATCGGGCGTGCCCATGAAGACGATGCGCATTCAATCTACCTCGATCGAGGTATCGCCGGGCTTCGCGCCCTGCTTCTTCGCTTCGTCGTAAGCCTCGAGCGCACGGATGCGCGTCAGCGGGTCGCAGCTTTCGAAGAGCGTGCGGCCGTTCAGGTGGTCGATTTCATGCTGGAGGCATCGGCCGAGCAGGCCGTCGCCCTCGATTTCCCACATCTCGCCTTCGAGATCGTAGTAGCGCACGCGCGCCCAGGGCTGGCGCGAGATAGGAACGGTGACGCCGGGGCAGGAAAGGCAGCCCTCCCCTTGCGTTTCGGGTTCGCCCTTGAGCTCGACGATTTCCGGGTTCACGAGCACGATGGGGTTCTGCTC
>CAKTSW010000348.1 GCA_934613165.1 uncultured Ellagibacter sp. | reverse complement strand
CGCACGTCATGTTCAACGCGAAGATGTCCCGCGCGCTCGGGGCGTTCAAGACCACCGAGGACTGCCTGACCCGCGAAGGCGAGTCGAAGGTGACGCGCTACGCGAAGGCGAAGATAACCTATCAGGAACTCGCCGACGAAAAGCTCGTCTCGAAAAGCCGCGACTTCACCGACTGGACGGCCGAGATCATCCAGCACATGATCGACCACACGAAGGGCAAGCTGGTGTAGGAGGACTCAGCGCTCGCACGCACAACCCTCGGCCTGCCTCCAGGCAACAGCGAAAAGCGTCGAAATCGCGAAAGCCTCTCTTCTCGGGCTGATAGACCTGAGAAGAGAGGCTTTCGCATCGGGTCAATGGTTGCTGTACCGAAACCAGGACGGCAAGAAGAAGAGCCGCAGGAAAGCGGCCTTACGCTTCCGAGACGCGTTTTTGGTCAGGGCGTTCGGGCGTGAGCGTTATGTGTCCCGAAACAGGGACAAGCCAACGCAGCGGCTTCAGCAGCCGGTCCCACACGCGGATAAGCGGGCCCACGGCGAACGCCGCCAAAATCGTGCCCTCGCGCACGCCGAAAAGACCGCCCATCGTGACAAGCGACAAAACCGCGCCGATCGCCGTAAGGGTTAAGTCGAGCGCCATCTTGCAAGTGGAATACCGCGCGCGGAACGCCACGCTCATGGCAAGCACGACCCCGTCGCCGGGAACCATGATAAGCGCGCATTTCGCCTGAATCCATCCGCCAAGCGCCATAACGAGACACGACAGAACCGAGACGGCCAGGCTCGCCGCGTAGTTCGGCATGGGAATGAGCTCGCAGAGCGGCACGAAAAAATCGATCATGGCCGAGAACACCGCGACGAGCGGAATCGAGAGAAGCTGCGCCGGTTTGAAATAGCGCCTGAGCAGGACGATCTGAACCACCACGAAGATAAGGTTCATCCCAAGCGTCCAAGTGCCGATGGTCACGGGCGTGAGGTAGCTTAAAACCGCCGGGATGCACGAGATGGTCGACGTGCCGAGCCCCGTAGCGCGCGACAGGCCGATGGCGAGCGCGATGAGCGCCTGCGCGAAGAGCATGGTGAACAGCCTGAGGAAGAAGTTCGGTACCGTCTTGTCGAATACCTTCCGCCAACTTTTCCTGAATGCCATGCCGCTCGCTGCTCCTTTCTTTCCCCTCGATGGTACGCCTTGCAGCGCGGACATGGCGCACCCGATTGCGGCAACGGCGTCGAATAGGCGGCGGAATCGAACGGCTGTTGACACAGGTTCAGACGCGCACTTGCATACGAAGTTCCGTCGAGCGCGCCCGAAGCCGCGCCCTTCACCGTCCATGCGCTACAATCATGAGCCAGGATTGGGGGATCGGAGGGACAACGTGCGCGAAACTATCGCTGCGGCCATAGGCCTTGCGCTGTATTGGCCTATGCTACGATCGCCCTATTTCCAGAACCTGTTTTTCGCTTCCTCCTCGACCGCTTTCGACGGACGCGAGGCATACGCTATCGCGAGCGCCTTCATCGCGACCCTTGGAATCCTCGCATTGGGCAAAGCCCGCCGCTCCCCGCACGGCACAATACTGCCGGCACGGGCGCCCTCTCCGCTTCTTGCCGGCTTTGTTTGCGCGATCGGCGCTATGTTGTCCCTCGCCTCTGCGCAGCTTGCATCGCCGTTCGCCTTTGCCACGCAGCTCGCGGGAATCGCCTTGTTCGCCGTCGGATTTTCGGCCCTCACCGTCGGGTGGTTTTCCCTACTCAACACCGACGACAGGGAATGGAGCTTCATCGCCGCGGCGTCCTTTGCCGCTTCCTTCGCTTCGGTCGGCATCGAGCACCTCCCCGACAATGCGATTCAGGCTTCGCTCGTCGCATTACCATTGGCCACTGCCACCTTCCTTGCGGCTGCAAACCGCCTTGCGGAACAGCGCAAACAAGAGAGCGTGCCCGCTTCCCGCCCTGCCCCATCCTCAAACATCGACACCGGTGTTCTCGCGGCAACGTGCTTCTGCCTCATCGCAAGCGCGCCGTCGCTGTGCTTGTTCGCGCCGACCTCCAGGTACGTGCCCACATCGGAAACACCGAAAACGTACGTTTTCTCAGCGCTCGTAGCACTCGCGATAACGGGAATCATGACGCTTCGCAAGCCGTTTCCGGTCAAACAGGGCATTGTCCTGATCATCCTGAGTGCGCTTCTCGTCGTGGGAGCACTCGCTATCGCCTCGACCGGCAACGCGATGCCAGTTGCGGCGACCGTCCACACTTGCCTTCAGTTCGCCTTGTTCCTTTCCCTTCTCGCATTTTGGCGCAAGAAAGAATGCGGCGGATGCGGAGGAGCAGGGGCGTTTCTCGTGATCACGTCCCTAATCACGATAGTCTCTCGCTATCTGCTTCCCATCGCGTTTCCCAAGGACTCGCCCGAATCCATCACCACAATGCTCGGGATGTTGTCGATCGTCATCCTTTCCGTGGCGGGCATGTGCCTTG
>CAKTSW010000347.1 GCA_934613165.1 uncultured Ellagibacter sp. | reverse complement strand
TCATCAGGCAGAACAGGAGCGCGAGCGTACGCCAGTCGATGTAGCCAGAATACGCGGCGTCGGGCGGCACGGCCACGCACGAGGCCGCGGCGAGCAGAACCGCCACGACGAGGACGATCTCGCGGCGGGCGAATTCCCGAATGCGGTCCACGAGCGCCTAGAACGATTCCCAGCTCACACGCGACATGTCGGCATCCTCCGCCGTATGAGGGGCCGGGTGAGCGTCGATGGTGCCGACGACGAGCATCGCCTCGAGCGCAAGCCCCTCAGGCGCGCCAAGCACACGGCCCACGTAGTCGCCTGCGGGCGAGCCGTCGACGGCGGTGCGCATGCGCCCCTGCACCCAGCAGCTGCCAAAGCCCATGGCGTCGGCTGCGAGATGCATGTTCGCCATGGCCACCGAGCAATCCTCGATCCACGTGTCCGACACGCTCGGATCGCCGAACACGGCGATGACGAGGCTCGCCGTGTCGAAGAGCTTCTGTTTGGGGTCGCGCGCACCGGCGAGCGCGCGAATGGTACTGGCGTTCTGCACCACGACGAAGCGCCAAGGCTTTTTGCCCTTGCCGGCAGGGCCCGCCATGCCGGCGACGAGCAGCTTCTCCACCGCGTCGCGCGGGATATCGCCGCCGGTGAACGAACGGATGCTGCGACGATGCAGCAGCGTGTCGAGGAATTCCATAAGGTGCCTTTCTTGTCGTGCGTTATGCGAGGTGCGGGGCGCAAGTCGCTGAGCGCGGGGCTCGCGAGAGAGCGACCGCGCGGTGGCGCCGTCCTGCTCCCGTCGCGCCCTGCTCCGGGCTACAGCGCGGCGATCGCCGACTCGAGCGCCGCGATTTCCTCTTCCGTGGTCGACCAGGCGGTGCACACGCGGATTGCCACGTGGCCCTCGTCGACGCGCTGCTCGAACTCGAGCTCGAAACCTTGGGAAAGCTCGGCGTACTGGGCATCGGTTACCGTGATGAACACCTGGTTGGTCGTCGTCTGGGCGAAAAGCGGGATGCCGGCCTTCGCGCAGGCCTCCTTCACGCGCGCGGCGAGCTCGTTCGCGCGGCGGGCGATGGTGAAGTACAAGTCGTCGGTGAAGAGCGCCTCGAACTGCAGGCCTAAAAGCCAACCCTTCGCGAGCATGGCGCCGTTCTGCTTCATGCTGGCGCGGAAATGGGGCTTGAGCTCGTCGTTCGTGATAACGACGGCCTCGCCGAAGAGCGCCCCGCACTTGGTTCCGCCGCAGTAGAACACGTCGGACACGCGGGCGACGTCTTGGAGCGTCACGTCGCCGCCGATGGCCTCAAGCCCGTAGGACAGGCGCGCGCCGTCGATGAAGAGATACAGGCCATGCGCATCGCACACGCGGCGGATGGCTTCAAGCTCGGCGAGCGAGTAGACCGACCCGGTTTCGGTCGCCATGGAGATGTAGACCATCTTCGGCTGCGTGATGTGCTCGGGGACGGTGCTTTCCTCCCAGTTCGCGGCGATCGCGTCGATTTGCGCGGCCGATATCTTGCCGTCCTTATTCGGGGCCGTTTCGCACTTCACGCCCGCATGCTCGACCGCGCCCGTCTCGTGCACGTTGATGTGCCCCGTGTCGGCGCAGATGACGCTTTGCCAGGGGCGCAGAGCCGCGCGGATGACGACGAAGTTCGCCTGCGTGCCTCCCACGAGGAAGTGCACGTCGGCCTGCGCGGCGCCTGCGCGCTTTCGGATGAGGTTCGCGGCGCGTTCGCACGCCTCGTCGCAACCGTACCCGCAAAATGCCTGGTCGTTCGCGTTGGCAAGCGCTTCGAGCACCTTGGGGTGCGCGCCGTGGCAGTAGTCGTTGTTGAGTCGTATCATGGAGGATCCTTTGGGAATAGGTCATTCAGTCACGTTCGCATTCTACCGCAAGGGCGGGCGCGGGGCCGCGCCGCGCAAGTCGGGCGGCGCGCTCGGCGGCCAACCGCACGACGCGGCGCGGACAAAAGGCGAAACGGCGAGCGCCCTGGCGGCAAACGGCGGACGGCAAGCGCTAAGGCATCGGAAGGCGGCGCGTTGCCGCACGCCGGCGAATCTCGCCAAGTTTTTCTCCAATCGAAACATGAGGCTGCTATGCTTGGTAGCCGCGTGCGGGAGCAAAGGCGCGCCATGACTTGTTAAGGTGGTTCGAAACGTGATATTCGCAAAGGTGAAGCAGCGCTACGAAATCGTGGTGGCCGCATGCTGCTTCCTCATCCTGTTCACGAACGTGGGCCTGCCGTCCACGTCGTTTTCCGTGTATCAGCCCTACCTGGTCGACCTGCCGGGCGTGGGGCATTCGGGCGCGTCGATCATCGTGTCGGTGCGCACGTTCGTATCGCTTCTGGCGATGCTCGTGGTGGGGCGCTACTACGACCTGCTCGATTGCCGCGCGGGCGCGTTCGCCGCGACGTTGTGCGTGAGCGCGGGGTTCGCCCTGTACGCGTTCGCCGGCGCGAACTTCGCGCTTTTGTGCGCCGCGTCGGCGCTG
>CAKTSW010000346.1 GCA_934613165.1 uncultured Ellagibacter sp. | reverse complement strand
ATGGACCCGCACGTCATGCTGTTCGACGAGGCGACGAGCGCGCTCGACCCCGAGCTCGTGCGCGACGTTCTGGGCGTTATGAAGGAACTCGCCCGCGGCGGCATGACGATGATCGTGGTCACGCACGAGATGGGCTTCGCCCGCGACGTGGCCGACCGCGTCATCTTCATGGACGGCGGCGTCATCGTCGAGCAGGGCACGCCCGACGAGGTGTTCGACCACCCGAAGAGCGACCGCACGAAGGACTTCCTGGGACACATCCGCTAACCGCGCGAACGGCGATTTCGTAGGGTTTCGCCTGGTCGGATGCTCGATCGCTTCCAACGCCTGCTGCGCCATATTCGGTTCGGCAGGCGTTTTGCTTTCCCAATGAAGCCCCTTCAAGATGAGCATTTCGCCGTTCTGTCTATTGAAAGCGCATGCTCGCAAGGCGAATAGTGAACATGGATACTGCCGCAGTCGATTCGACGTCGTCGTCGAAGAAAGGGGCTTTTAGACATGTTTATCGATTTCCCGGAGTCGGATGTGAAGGTGCAGGGGCTCGACGAGGTTTCGATTCCCTCTATGTACACCGTTCGCCAGGTATTCGACGCTTCGAAGGTCGACGACGTCGTGGGGGAGCTTCAGGCGCAGCTCGACGCGCTGCCGAACCACGATTCCTACGCGGGTAAGAGAATCGCCCTTACGGTGGGCAGCCGCGGCATCCCCCATTTGGTCGACATGGTCCGCTGCATCTGCGACACCCTGAAGGCGTGGGGCGCTTCGCCCTTCATCGTGCCTTCGATGGGCAGCCACGGGGGTGCTACGGCAGAAGGCCAACTCGAGATGCTTGCGGGCTACGGCATCACGCCCGAGAGCATCGGCGTGCCCATCCCCTCGTCGATGGAGGTCGTCCAGTACGCCGAGCTCGACGGCATCCCGCTTTACTGCGACGCGAACGCCGCTGCCGCCGACGGCATCGTCATCTTCAACAAGGTGAAGCCCCACACGGAATTCCGCGGCGAGCATGAAAGCGGCCTGGCGAAGATGATCGCCATCGGAATCGCCAAGCACAAGGGCGCGGCGATGTTCCATTCCTTCGGCTTCGACCGTTTCGGCGAGCTCATTCCTCAGGTTGCGGAAAAGTTCGTCGCGCATATGCCCGTCGTCTTCGGTGTCGGCGTGGTGCAGAACGCCTTCGACGACATCTGCGCCGTCGAGGCCTGCGAGCCGCACGACCTGCTTGCGTGCGACAAGCGCCTGTTGCGTGTCGCCTTCGACCGCATGGCCAAATTCCTCTTCGACCACATCGACCTGCTCATCATCGACGAGGTCGGCAAGAACATCAGCGGCAACGGGCACGACCCCAACATCACGGGGCGCAACCTCGCGGGCAACTTCTCGCAGATGCTCGACCTTAAGAAGCTCATGGTTCGCGGCATCACCGAGGTCTCGCACCATCACGGCGCGGGCCTTGCCTGCGCCGACGTCGCCACGCGCAAGCTCTTGAGCAGCGTCGATTGGGGCGCGACGTGGACGAACGTCATGACGACGGGCGTCACCGCCGGCGCCAAGATCCCCTTTTACACCAACACCGAAGAAGAGGCGGTGCGCGTCGCGTTGCGCACGTGCCCGGGAATAGATCTGGCGAACCCGCGCGTCGCGCGCATTGTCAACACGCTCGAAATGGACAAGATCAAGGTTTCGAAGGCAATCTACGACGAGATTCGCGACCAGCCGAACATCGAGTACGTGAGCGGCCCCACCCCCATGGAATTCGACGCGAACGGCGACATCGTCGGCTAAAGCGCTCGGTTACGCGCGCTAGCGGCAATAAGTCTGCAGGCATAAGAAAAGCCCCTCGTCAGAGGGGCTTTTCTGGTTCGAATCGCTTTGCGCGTGCGCGTTACGAAAGACCGAGCAGGGTGGAAAGCGAGTTCAGGAAGCTCGACATGTTGCGGTAGCACATGAACAGCGTGATCACGATGAACACGACGCCGCAGATGTTCGCGAAGGCGTGGTTGCGCCACTTGCCGAGGTCCTTGCCGTTCGCGACGTACATGACGAAGAACGCCATGATCGGCAGCAGGATGGCGTTCGCGGCCTGCGCGACCAAGATGAGCTCGGTCGGGCTCTTGCCCAGGGTGACCGCCATGACGCAGCCCAAGACGAGCACGATCATCCAGATGACCTTGAACTTGATGTCCTTCAAGGTCTTGCCCCAGCCGAGCACGCCGTTTACCGCATAGGCCGCGGAAAGCGGGGCGGTGATGGCGGAGGAGAAGCCCGCGGCGAGCAGGCCGATGCCGATCATGATCGTCGCCCACGAGCCGAGCAGCGGCTGAAGCGCCACGGCCATGTCCTTGCCGTTGGCGACGGTGACGCCGGTCGCGGCATGGATGTTGGCGGCGGCGCAGATGAGGATCGCCATGGAGATGATGCCGCCGAGGCCGATGGAGAGCACCGTGTCGAAGCGCGCGTCGGAAATCTGCTCGGGGTCCTTGAAG
>CAKTSW010000345.1 GCA_934613165.1 uncultured Ellagibacter sp. | reverse complement strand
TCGACGCGGCCGAAACGGCGGTTCTCCTCAAGCGCATCTGCGCAGTAGAGTACCATATCGAGCGGCGTCATATCGACTTCGCCCGTGGTGTGACGGTCGATCGCCTGAAGCACATCGGCGGGAATCTGCGGGAACGCGCGCCCAAGCGCCGCCGCGGCCGTCGGGCCATGGAGGAGCCGCGGCTGGTGCTCGAAGATCCACGGGTCGACCGAGATCCCCACCTCACGGGCGCGCTTGTGTATGCCCTCATCGTCGTAGCCCTTGTCCCAGTCGTGGAGCAGCCCCGCCAGGCGCGCGCGGCGCACGTCGACGCCGTAGGTACGGGCGAGCTTCTCCGCCGCCTTCACCACGCCCATCACGTGCGTGAAGCGCTTCTCGCTCACACGCCCCGAAAGCTCGGCCTTGCGCGCCTCGAAGAACTCGTCGCTAAGCGCGTCGCCTTCAGGGCTCGCACCGCATTCGTTAACCTTACCCACGTTCGGGTCACTTCTCCTTTCGATAGAGCCCGTGCGCCTCGATGTAGTCGAGCACGCCGGCCATCGTCAGATACCGAATCGATTTGCCCGCGCGAACGCGTTGCCTGAGATCGCTCGACGAAACCGACAGCGCCGTCGCCTCGAGGAAGTCGACCGAGAACGGCCCCTCGTTAAGCGCGCGGCGCACCTCCGACAAGTCGTAGCCGGGGCGCGTCACCGCGATGAACCGCGCGAGGCGGGCGACCTCCTCGCTTTCGTGCCACCGCGAGATCTTGGCCACCGCGTCGGCCCCTGTGATGAAGAAGAGCTCGACGTTGTCGGGGTAGAACGAGCGCAGCTCGCGCAGCGTGTCCACGGTGTAGGTGTTGCCCCCGCGCTCTATCTCGAGCGCGCTCACGTCGAAGGCGGGATTGCTCTTAACCGCGAGCCGGCACATTTCCAGGCGGTCGGCCGCAGGCGTGACGTCGCGGTCGCGCTTGAACACGGGGTTTCCCGCGGGAATGAACACGACCGCGGAAAGCCCGTAGGCCTCCCGCGCCTGCTCGGCGCAGGCCAAATGCCCGATGTGGATCGGGTCGAACGTGCCGCCCATGATGCCGAGGCGCGTGCGCGAGCCGTCGGCGCCGAGGCGATCGAACCGGTCGCACACGTGGTCGATGAGCGATGCCCTCTCCCCCACGCCTAGCGCACCTGCCCCGTCCCGCGCAAAAGGTACTTGTAGCTCGTGAGGCCCTCGGTCGCAAACGGGCCCCTCACGTGCAGCTTTTGCGTGGAGATGCCGATTTCGGCACCGAGACCGAACATGCCGCCGTCGGTGAAGGCGGTCGAGGCGTTGACGTAGACGGCCGCCGCATCGACGCCCGCGAGGAAACGCTCCGCGGCCTGAGCGCCCGCGGCCGACTTCTCGTCGACGACGATGGCCTCGGAATGCTTGGTGCCGTAGCGGTTGATGTGCGCAACGGCATCGTCGACGCCCGAGACGCACTTGACGGCGATTTCGGGCCCTAAGTATTCCGTCTCCCAGTCAGCCTGCGTGGCGCGCTCGACTTTAAGTGCCTGGACGTGCGGCAAGCGGTCCGCCCCCGCCGCGAGCGCTGCACGGCACGCCTGCTCGTCGGCATGAATGGCCACGCCTTTGTCGGCAAGCGCGTTCAGCACGCCGGGCAAAAACTCGTCAGCGACAGACGCGTCGACAAGCAGCGTCTCGCAGGCGTTGCACACGCCGAAGCGGCGGCACTTCGCGTTCACGACGATGTCGCGCGCCATGGCGAAATCGGCGGTTTCGTGCACGTACACGTGGCAGTTCCCTGTACCCGTCTCGATGACGGGGACCTTCGCCACGTCGACGCAATGGCGGATGAGCCCCGCCCCGCCGCGGGGAACGAGCACGTCGACGATGCCGCGAAGCGACATGAGCTCGTCGGCGGCGGCGCGGTCGGTCGACTCGACGATGCCGATCGCCCCTTCAGGCATCCCCGCTCTCGTCGCCGCCGCGTCGAGCACGCGCACGATGGCCGCGCACGACGACGCCGCGAGCGAGCCGCCGCGCAGCACGCACGCGTTTCCCGATTTCAGGCAGATGCCCGCCGCGTCGGCCGTCACGTTCGGGCGCGCCTCGTAGATCACGGCGACCACGCCGAGCGGCACGGACACGCGCGCAAGGTCGATGTCCGATTCGAGCACGCGATGTTCGAGCACGCGCCCAAGCGGATCGGGCAGGTCGGCCACGTCTTCAAGCGCACACGCCATGCCCTCGATGCGCTCGGGGGAAAGCGCGAGCCGGTCGACGAGGCTCTCCTTCGTCCCCCGCTCGCGTGCTGCTGCAACGTTGGCGGCGTTCGCTTCGAGGATCGAGCTTGCGTTCTCGCGCAGCGAGCGCGCCATCTCGCGAAGCGCCGCGTCGCGTGCCTCCCCCGACGTTTGAGCCAAACCTGCGCTCGCGTCCTTGGCGGCGCGCGCGATCGCCAGCACCTCTTCATGCAGAGAAGCCATGGTTCCTCCTACCTATTCGAACGCGATCAGGT
>CAKTSW010000344.1 GCA_934613165.1 uncultured Ellagibacter sp. | reverse complement strand
TCCGGGCATCTCAGGCACAGTTCCAGGTATAGGCAACTTAGGCTCCATCGAGAATAAGGGTGTGGAACTTGCCCTTAACTGGCGCGACCAGATCGGTGATTGGGGCTATAACATCGGCGGTAACCTGACAACTATCAAAAATAAAGTGTTGAGCCTGGTACAAGAAGGCTATTCAATCATTGCAGGAGATAAGAGCCAGAGTTACACCATGGCAGGATACCCTATCGGCTACTTTTACGGCTACAAAGTGGAAGGCATTTACCAGACCCAGGAAGAAATCAACAGTTCGCCGAAGAATACTTTGGCAACAGTCACTCCGGGAGATTTAAAATTCGTGGATGTAAACGGTGATGGTGAAATCACCACCGCCGACCGCACCATGATTGGTGACCCTACCCCCGACGTGAGCTACGGCATTACCCTTGGCGTAAGCTATAAGAACTGGGATTTGGGCATCGATATGATGGGACAAGCCGGCAACCAGATTTACCGTACCTGGGACAACTACAACTGGAGCCAGTTCAATTTCATGGAGCAACGCATGGACCGCTGGCATGGTCCCGGTACAAGCAACACCCAACCGTTGCTGAACACCAAGCATACCATCAACAACCTGAACTCCGAGTACTACATCGAAGACGGCAGCTTCTTCCGTATCCGCAATATATCCCTGGCCTACAATTTCGACCGAAAGTTAATCTCCAAAATCGGCATGCAGGCATTGAAGCTTTATGTAAATATCCAGAACCTGAAAACCTGGAAACATAACACCGGTTACACTCCGGAACTGGGAGGTACGGCTATCGCCTTTGGCGTAGATGACGGCAGCTATCCGATGCCGGCTATCTATACTTTCGGCTTCAACCTGACATTCTGATCCCCCGCTAACCCTATTATTAATCATAGCAAGTATTGAAAACATGAAACTAAGAAACCATATATTATCAACACTCCTGGCAGGTGCAACAGCCCTTGCCTTAACCTCTTGTAATGACTTCCTGGACCGTGACCCATTGGGCCAATTCACCGAAGATGACGCTCCTAATGCCCTGGTAGGCGGAAAGATGTATAACGTTTACTACCTGATGCGCAGTTACAATATCACAGCCGGTATCCCTGCATTCATGGTTCACATGGTACGCAGCGAGGATTCCGAAAAGGGCAGCGACGCAGGCGACGGCGCAGACAACGCTGCCATGTGGGATGATTTCGAATACACAGCCTCAAACGGAATACTGGGTGCTTACTGGGGCCAGAACTACAAAATCATCTATCAGTGTAACGAAATCCTGGACGATCTTGAAAAAAGTGAGCACAAAGAAGATACAGAGAACATTCGGACCAAAGGTGAAGCACTGTTCTTCCGCGCCTACTGCTACTTTAACCTGGTACGTGCCTGGGGGGAAGTCCCTTTAGTTACTTTCAAGGTAGTGGAAGCTGCTGACGCCAATATACCCAAAACCACGGCCGACAAGATTTACGAGCAGATTGACAAGGACTTGACCGAAGCCGAAAAATGCCTTCCCCTGACCTGGAGTTCCGACTATACAGGACGCGCAACGTGGGGTGCCGCACGCTCCCTGCATGCGCGTACCTACATGATGCGCAACGACTGGGATAATATGTATGATGCAGCTACCGACGTTATCAAGTCGGGCATCTACAACCTGAATACCCCAGTGGACAAGGTGTTTACCGTAGAAGGCGAGAACTGTGGTGAAAGCGTATTCGAGTTGCAATGCGAGGCTACGGATGCCATGAAGGCAGACCTCAGCATCGGCAGCCAGTTCTGTGAAGTACAAGGCGTGCGCGGTGCCGGTGACTGGAACTTGGGGTGGGGCTGGCACATGGCTACCAAGCAGATGGGCACAGCCTTTGAAGCAGGTGATCCGCGTAAAGATGCCACCCTGCTCTATTTCCGCAAAAGCGTGGATGATCCCATCACACCAGAGAACACGAACAAACCTTACGGGGAATCTCCGGTTTCCACCGCCATGGGAGCCTACTTCAACAAGAAAGCCTATACCGAACCGGAACTGCGCAAGAAATATACCAAAAACGGTTTCTGGGTAAACATCCGCATCATCCGTTATCCGGATGTATTGCTGATGGGTGCTGAAGCAGCCAATGAAAAAGGCCTGCCCACCGAAGCCCTCGACTATCTGGAACAAGTACGTGCACACGCCCGTGGCACCTTGACAGATGTTCTGCCCAAAGTAACCACCACCAACCAAAGCGAACTGCGGGATGCCATCCGCCACGAACGCCGTGTAGAACTTGGTCTGGAACCCGATCGCTTCTACGACCTCGTGCGTTGGGGCATTGCCAAGGAGGTGCTTCAAGCTGCCGGAAAGAATTATCAAGATAAGAATGCCCTGTTGCCATTGCCGCAAACTGAAATCGACAAATCCAACGGGGTACTGGTACAGAACCCGAACTATTAAAGAGCCGTGTCGAAAAGATAAACGAGAGTCCTAAGCTATAAGCCCATATCCATGATATAGGG
>CAKTSW010000343.1 GCA_934613165.1 uncultured Ellagibacter sp. | reverse complement strand
GTTGAGCACAAGCGGCTCGGCCTGGGCGGCATCGTGCTCTTCCTGCGTGATAACGCCGTTCGAGAGCATGCGGTCGAGCACGAGGTTGCGGCGCTTCGTGCAGTTTTCGGGGTAGTTGATCGGGTTGTTATAGGTAGGAGACTGAGGAATTCCCACAAGCGTCGCGACTTCCGCAAGCGTGAGGTCGTTCGCATGCTTGGAGAAGTAGCGCTCGGATGCGGCCTCGATGCCGTAGGCGCCCGACCCGTAGTTGATCGTGTTGAGGTACATGAGAAGGATATCGTCTTTGGAATACGACTCCTCGAGCTTGATGGAGATATAGGCTTCGCGCACCTTGCGCTTGATGGAGATGTCGTCCATTTCCGACGACAGGATGGTGTTGCGGACGAACTGCTGGGTGATGGTCGAGGCGCCCTCCAAGTCGCCGCCCATGAGGTTGTTCACAAGCGCGCGGGCGATGCCCCACGGGTCGATTGCGCCATGCGTGTAGAAGCGTTCGTCCTCGGTAGCGACCGTGCCTTTGAGCACGTATTCGCTGATCCCGCTCGCTTCGACCGGCGTGCGGTTCTCAAGCTGGAATTCCGCAAGCACCGTTTCGCCGTCGGAAGCATAGACGACGGTCGGCTGGGAGGTGTTGTACGCGTCCGCGCTTTTGTAGTCGGGTAGGTCGGCAAGCCACGACGATCCGACGGCGTAGACGCCCCCCACGAGCGAGACGAAGAACGCGACGACGATGGCCACCGCGACAAGAACGCCGGTCGACGGGTGCTTCTTCTTGATGTTTGCCCTGCTTTTGATCGCGCGTGAAGCCACGTGCCACCTCCTGAATAATCCCGATTATTGTACCATCGGCCCTTTTAGGAGGAATGTGCCCATCCGCATTGTCAGCAAATGGGCACAATGATCGATTTCGGTCGTTCGTTTAGGCTTCGAGGGCGGCTGCGTCGGACGCGAGCGCCGATTTCGCGGCGTCGAGCTGCTCGGCGACGGCGGAATTGCCCGTGCCGCCGAACGTCGTGCGCGCGGCAACGATGCTCTTAAGGTCGAGGCACTTCGTGATGTCAGCCTCGAACAGGTCGCTTTCCGCCTTGAAATCCTCGAGCGCCAGGTCTTCGAGCCCGCAGCCGCGCTTGTCGCACAGAAGCACGAGGTGCCCGACGATCTCGTGCGCGCGGCGGAACGGAAGGCCCTTCTTCGCCAGGTAGTCGGCGACGTCGGTTGCGGCGAGATAGCCCTTCTTCGCCTGCTCGAGCATGGCGTCGGGATGGATTTCCATCGTGTCGATCATGCCGGTCGCGCAGCGGTAGCAGTCCTCGAGCGTCTTCGCGGCGTCGATGGCGCCTTCCTTGTCTTCCTGGAGATCCTTGTTGTAAGCGAGCGGCAGCGACTTCATGGTGACGAGAAGCGCGACCAAGTCCCCGATCACGCGGCCGGACTTTCCGCGGATGAGCTCGGCGAAGTCGGGATTCTTCTTCTGGGGCATGATGGAAGAGCCCGTGGAGAACGAGTCGGACAGCGTGACGAACCCGAATTCCGACGTGGACCAGAGGATGATTTCCTCGCACAGGCGCGACAGATGCATGCAGGAAACACTGCACGCGTAGAGAAGGTCGAGCAGGAAGTCGCGGTCGGACACCGCGTCGAGCGAGTTGGGGATGACACGCGAGAACCCGAGCGCCTCGGCGGTCATGAAGCGGTCGAGCGGGTAGGTGGTGCCGGCGAGCGCCGCCGATCCGAGCGGGTTAGCATCCGCCGCGTCGTAGGCGGCTTTCAGGCGATCGTAGTCGCGTCCGAGCATCCACACGTAGGCGAGCATATGGTGCGAGAAGAGCACCGGCTGCGCGTGCTGCATGTGCGTGTAGCCCGGCAGGATGACGTCGAAGTGCTTCTCGGCCTGCGAGATAAGCGCCTCGCGCAGCTCGACGTTCGCCTTCATGAGGTCGCGCGCGCGCTTCTTCGCGAACAGGCGCGTGTCGGTGCAGACCTGGTCGTTGCGGCTGCGGCCCGTGTGCAGGCGCGCGCCCGCGTCGCCGATTTCGGACGTGAGGACGCTTTCGATGGACATGTGGATGTCCTCGTTGTTGATGTCGAACGTGAAGTTCCCGGACTCTATCTCGCCTTTGATGCGCTCAAGGCCCGCATCGATCGCGTCGGCGTCTTCCTGCGAGATGACGCCCTGATGCGCGAGCATCGCCGCATGGGCGCGGGAACCGGCGATGTCCTGCGCGTAGAGCTGCTTGTCGATGGGCAGCGACGCGCCGAAACGCTGCGTGAACTCGCTCACGCCCTCTTCGAATCTGCCTGACCAAAGTGCCATCTCAAGCTCCTTCTATCCATGGGTTCCGACCGGTCCTAGCGCCCGATGGTCTTCAGTCGCTCAAGCAGTCCTCGCTTTGCTGCGGAACTCGCTTTGTGAAGGCCATCGGGCGCTAGGACCTGCATTTTCATTTTATGAGAAGGGCGCTCGTTTCGAGCGCCCTTTGGTTCGTTCGTTCTGAAGACAACGCTCGCTTGACCCCGTTCGA
>CAKTSW010000342.1 GCA_934613165.1 uncultured Ellagibacter sp. | reverse complement strand
TCGACTTGGACGCGTTCTTCGCCTCGGTCGAGCAGCTCGATCATCCGGCGTGGCGCGGCAAGCCCGTCATCGTCGGAGGGGACGCCGACAAGCACGGGGTCGTCTCGACTGCCTCCTACGAGGCGCGCGCGTTCGGCGTGCACAGCGCGATGTCGTCGGCGGTGGCGAGGCGGCTCTGCCCCGACGCCATCTGGACGCACGGGCACTTCGGCCGCTACCGCGAGATGTCGCGCGCCATCATGGACATCCTTCGCGACGAGACGCCGCTCGTGCAGCAGGTGAGCATCGACGAGGCGTTCATGGACGTCACCCCGACGCGCGTGAACACCGAGCACCCCGTGCTCATCGCGCGGCGCATCCAGGAGCGCGTCGCCCAGCTGGGCGTGACGTGCTCGGTCGGCGTGGGCTCCTCGAAGACCATCGCGAAAGTGGCCTCCGACATGGACAAGCCGCGCGGGCTTACCGTCGTCTACCCCGGTCGCGAACAGGACTTTCTCGCCCCCTTGCCCGTGCGGCGGATGAGCGGGGTGGGGGCCGTCGCCGAGCGCGAGCTCACTTCGCACGGCATCCGCACCTTAGGGGAGATGGCGCGCGCCGACGAATCGCTCATGCGGCGCATCTTCGGCAAGAACGCCTCTGTGATGCGTACCCGCGCGCGTGGCGGCGACGCGGTGCCCGTCGAGGGAGGGGAGCCGGCGAAGTCGGTTTCGAACGAGACGACCTTCGCGCACGATCTGACGACGAGGGCGGACGTGGAGGCCGCGATCGCCACGATGGCGGCGAAGGTGGGGCGCCGCCTGCGCAAGAAGGGGCTTGCCGGCCGCACGCTTTCCCTGAAGGTGCGCTTCTCCGACCGCTCGGTCCGCTCGGTGCAGAAGCGGCTTTCCAGCCCGAGCGACGACGAGCTCGCGTTCACCCCGCACCTCTTCCGCATGGTGGACGAAGTGTGGCGCGAGGGCATGCAGGTGCGCCTGCTCGGCGTGGGCATGAGCGGGTTCGAGGCGGAAGAGGTGGTGCAGCAAGCGCTCTTCGACGTCGAGCGCGAGGCTCCGAGCGCCGAGGATGCGCCGCCGCTCATCGCGAGCGAGGAGAAGCGCGCGAAGCTTCTTGCGGCGACCGACACGCTGCGCAATCGCTTCGGCGAGAACGCCGTGCGCTTCGGCCGCGAGCTGCGTAACGCCGGAAACACCACGGGCACGAGCGCGAAGAACCCCGACGACTACAAGTGAGCAGCTCCTCACCTCCCCAAATGCTTTATACTGGGGCATGCTATTTGGATACGTGCGTGCCAAGGTGCGCCGCACGAGCGAACATCAGCGGAAGGGGATTTTCATGGATTTCGAGATCGTCACCGATTCGTGCAGCAATCTCAAAGAAGAGATGATCGACGAGTTCGGGCTGCATGTTCTGCCCCTGACGTTCATGGTCGACGGCGAGCAGCGCCAGAGCTATCTGAAAGGGCAGGTCACCGACCTTCAGGAGTTCTACACGATGATGCGCGCGGGCAAGGTGATCACCACCTCGCTTCCCAATCTCGCCGAATCCGAGGCGCTTTTACGCGGGCTTCTGGAATCGGGCAAAGACGTGCTCTACCTCGGGTTCTCGAGCGGGCTTTCCGGCACCTACGAGGCGATTTCCCTTCTTTGCGGGCAGCTTGCGGCCGAATTCCCCGAGCGCCGCGTGTATACCGTCGACACGCTTGCGGCATCGGGCGGTGAGGGGCTGCTCGTGTGGCACGCCGTCCAGAAAGCGCGCGCGGGGGCCTCAATCGAAGAGGTACGCGACTGGGTGGAGGAAAACAAGCTGCATCTTGCCCACTGGTTCACCGTCGACGACCTCATGTTCCTATGGCGCGGCGGGCGCGTTTCCAAGACGAGTGCCTGGGCAGGCACCATGCTCAACATCAAGCCCGTCATGCACGTCGACGACGAGGGGCACCTCATCCCCATGGAGAAGGTGCGCGGGCGCAAGAAGTCGCTCAACGCGCTCGTGGACCATATGGAGAAGACGGCGATTCCGCCGGTTTCGGACCAAATGGTGTTCATCACGCACGGCGACTGCATCGACGACGCGAACTACGTCGCCGACAAGGTGCGCGAGCGCTTCGGCGTGAAGGACATCGTGATCAACTACGTCGACCCGGTCATCGGGGCCCATTCCGGCCCGGGCACGATGGCGCTGTTCTACCTGGCGGAAAGCCGCAACTAGCAAACGAAGGCGGCCGCGCGCGACCGAAGCGTCGTCCGGCCGCGACCACGAAGGGGGACCATGTTCAAGAAGGGTATCGCGCTTGCGCTTGCGGGCGCGCTTTCGCTTTCTCTGCTCGCCGGATGCGCGAGCGGCGGCAGCACGCAGCAGGATTCGCAGGTGAAGACCGCGAACCTCGATGCGAACAACCCGGTGTCGATCACCATCTGGCATTACTACAACGGCGCTCAGCAGGCCGCGTTCGACGAGCTCGTTTCCGAGTTCAACGCGACCGAGGGCAAGGAGCGCGGCATCTACGTGGAGGGCTACATCAAAGG
>CAKTSW010000341.1 GCA_934613165.1 uncultured Ellagibacter sp. | reverse complement strand
GACCAACCGTCTGGATGTTCTCGGGAACGGGGCGCTTGCGCCGCTCGTCGCAGAGACCCTCCGCCGCAAGTTTGCGCGCAAGGTTCGCCACCTGGACGCGCAGGTTGCCCTCGCCCGCCAGCTGGATGGAGAACACGTCGAAGTTCATGCGGCCTTTGGCGGCGTACAGCGTGAAACGACCCGTCAGCTCCACGAGCGAGCCGATCGCCATGTCGACGCCGCATGCGCGGAAACGGTTGTTCCACATCATGCACGGAAGCGCGGCCGATTTGTCCTTCACCGTGAAATAGACGGCCTTGTAGCCGGCCTTGTTGGACAGCTCGGAAACCTCGCCGATCACCTTCACCGTAACGCCTTCGAGCGCGCCCTTCGCAAGCGCCATCGCCCCCGAAACCGTAAGGGCATCCGAAGACGCGAAAGAATCGGGCCCGCCTTGCGCCGCGCCCGCGCCGGTCGACCCGATGTAATACGATGAGTCCGCGCCGCGCGCCCGCGCCGTCGCGCGGCGTGCCCTGCCGAGGCTTTCCTCCCAGGATTCCATGAACGAAGCTACTCGTCGCGCTGCTGGCCGAGCAGCCACAGAAGCTGAAGCACCGAGGTAAGAGCCGCCGCGACGTAGGTAAGGGCGCAGGCTCGAAGCACCTTGTAGGCCCCGCGGCTCTCGGCGGCAACGACCCCCGTTCCCTTCAGGTAGTCCATCGCGCGATGCGAAGCGTTGAATTCCACCGGCAGCGTGACGAGCTGGAACAGCACGACCACGGCGTACACGACGATGGCGAGCGCCTGCAGGCCGGCGAGCTGCATCGCGATGCCGATCATCAGCAGGAAGATCCACGCGTTCGAAGCGAAGTTCACGGCCGGGACGAGCGCGCCGCGGATCTTCATCGGCGCGTAGTCCTCGGCGAACTGGCAGGCATGCCCCGCTTCGTGGCAGGCCGTCGCGATGGCGGTGACGCTCGTGCCGCCGAACGCGTCGGGGTCGAGCGTGATCGAGTTGTCGCGCGGGTCGAAATGGTCCTCGCTCGGGCCCCCGCGGCGGATCTCCACATTGTAGATGCCGTGGTCGGCGAGCATGCGGCGAGCCATCTCGGCCCCCGTCACCCCGCGGGAAGAAGGAACCCGCAAGTACTTTCTGATCTGGTTGTTAACGTAAAACTGGGCGCCCATGCCGATGATCAGCGTCACGACGATGAGGGCGAGGTAGCTTCCGCTCATAAACATAAGCCCGGTTCACTCCTTAAAGGTTAAAGGCGCGCTTGTCGCGGCCGCACGGCCGCTTTTCGTACAAATGTACTTTACCCGAAGGACGCCGCCGGCGCGGCGTGTGCGCGGGAGTCTGCGCGAAACGTTCGCAAACCGTTACCCGAGGCGCTCGACGACGAGTTCCCCCTTGTTCAGGCTGAGTGCGATCCGCCCCTCGATGAGGTCGACGAGCTCCTCGCCGACGAGCGCGCGGCGCCAGCCCTTCATGAGGTCGGTGCCCTTGTAGTGCCCGCGCGCGACCGCCGCAAGGTCGCCATGGCTCGCGAGCGTCTGCATGGCGACGCCGTTTTCCTTCGCGCGAAGGCGCACAAGCGCCGTCATGAGGTCGATCGACGCGTCGACGTTGCGCTCGTTGCGCGACGACTTGTCGAGCTCGGGCCACTGGTCCTTCGGCAGAGCGCGCCCGGCCTTCATTCGCTCGATGACCTCGCGCGCGTCGCGAACCGGCAGCTTCTCGCGCACGCCGCGCACCATGTACAAGTCGTCGATGGTCTTCGCGTCGCGGCGGCACGCCTCCACGATCTGCTCGTCGGTGACGAGCCACTTGCGCGGCATGTCGCGCTTGCGCGCCTCTTCTTCGCGCCACGCGGCGAACTCGCGCGCCGCGGCGAGCTGCCGGGCATCAAGCTGGGTCACGCGCTTCAACCTGCGGAAACGGAGCCGCGGGTCTTCCGAATACTTCGCCGGGTCCATCATTTCCTCGAAGTCAGGCTCAAGCCAGCCGAGACGCCCCTTCGATTCGAGCTTCTTCTTCATCTGGCGGTACACGCGGGGAAGGTAGACGACGTCGTCGGCCGCGTAGTCGATCTGCGAATCGGAAAGCGGGCGCTGCGACCAGTCGGTGAACGAGTCGATCTTCTTAAGGGACACGCCGCATTCCGCATGGACGAGCGCGCCGTAGCCGATCTGCTGGGTATGGCCGAGCAGCGTCGCCGCGACCTGCGTGTCGAAAAGCGGGCGCGGCATCGTTCCCACCTCGCGCAAGAGGATCTCGATGTCCTGCCCGCCGGCATGGAAGAGCTTCATGGTGCGCTCGTCGGAAAGGAGGGGGGAAAGCACCGTCAGGTCGTCGACCGAAAGCGGGTCGACGATGGCGACTTCGTCGTCGGTCGCGAGCTGCAAAAGGCACAAGCGCGGATAATACGTCTTCTCTCGAAGAAACTCGGTGTCGATGGCAAGCACCGGAGACCCCGACGCCCTTTCGATGAACGCCTCGAGGTCGGCCTGGTCAGCTATGTACAAAATGGTTTCCTTACTATATCTGG
>CAKTSW010000340.1 GCA_934613165.1 uncultured Ellagibacter sp. | reverse complement strand
GAAGGTCGGCTCTTTTGATTTTGCGGTATCCTTGTGGCGCGAATCACGATTCAAAGGAAAGGCGAGGCATGAGCAACGTCATCGTGGTGGGGTGCGGGCGCGTGGGCTCGCAGCTCGCCAACATGCTTTCCGACAACGGCAACAACGTATGCGTCATCGACAAGTCGGCCGATGCGTTCGGCAACCTCGGCCGCAACTTCAACGGCTCGACGCTTCAGGGTGTCGGCTTCGACGAGGACACGCTCGTGAAGGCGGGCGTCGACGAATGCGACGTCGTCGCGGCGGTAACGCAGCTCGACAACACCAACCTCATGGTCGCCGAGGTCGCGAACCGCCTGTTCGGCGTGCCCCATGTCATCGCGCGCCTGTACAACCCCGACCACGAGCGCGCCTACATGCAGCTCGGCATCGACTACGTGTGCGGCACGTCGCTTGTGGCCGAAGACGTGTTCTCGAAGGTGGTGTCGGGGCACGGCGCGCACATCGACACCTTCGGCGAGTTCGAGGTATTGCGGTTCTCGCTCGATTTGTCGTCGCGCGAGGACAAGCGCACCATCCGCGTGGGCGAGCTCGAGCGCGACCACGACATCCGCATCATCGCCTTCGAGCGCGGTGACGGCTCGGCAAGCTCCATTCCCAACCGCGAAAGCGTGCTCTACCAGGGCGATTCCATTCTCGCGTGCGTGCGCCACGAGCTCATTCCCTCGTTCTCGAAGTATATCCAGGAGTAGATTTCCATGTACGTTGTTATCAACGGCGGCGGCAAAATCGGCGCCTACCTCGCGAACGTCCTTCTGAAGAGCGGAAACGAGGTCGCCGTCATCGAACAGAACCTGCGCACGGCCGACCGGCTTTCCGTCGAGCTTACCGGGCGCTACCTCATCATCCACGGCGACGGGTGCGACTCGAAGTTCCAGGAAGACGCCGGCATCCGCCGGGCCGACGTGTTCGTGGCCACGACCGGCCAGGACGACAACAACCTCGTCTCGTGCGAGATCGCCCAGCGCGTGTTCAACGTGCCTCGCTGCATCGCGCGCGTGAACAGCCCGAAGAACCTGCGCATCTTCCACAAGGTGGGCATCGAGAGCGTGTCGTCGACCACGCTCATCGCCAACATGATCGAGGAGGAGGCGCTCATGGGCTCGGTGAGCGTCGTGTCGTCGCTCACGCACGGCAACGTCGCCCTGTCCGAGGTCACGGTGCCGCGCATGCGCTTCCATTCCAACGACGAGGGCGTGCTGGCGCGCGACATCCCCATGCCCGATCAAAGCCTCATCGTGGCGGTGGCCACGAGCGACGACGTCGAGGTCGTCGGCGAGGACACGGTGCTTTTCCCCGGCGACAAGGCGGTCGTCGTCGCCGACACCGAAGTCATCGACCGCGTCCGCTCCCTGTTCCGCGGTTTGTAGGGCCGCATCAAGGTAATGTGGCGGCCGCCGCCCGGGCGCGTGGTATTCTTCTTGCATACGGAACCGGCATGAGGGAAAGGGCATAAGGTCGCATGATCAACCGCTACACGCGCCCCGAGATGGGCGCCATCTGGGAGCTGAAGAACAAGTTCTCCATCTGGAAGGAAATCGAGATCCTCGCCTGCGAGGCGCAGGCCGAGCTCGGCCAGACGGGCATCACCAAGGAAGAGGCGAAGTGGATCCGCGACCACGCCGACTTCACCGTCGAGCGCATCAGCGAGATCGAGAAGGTCACCAACCACGACGTCATCGCCTTCACCACCAACATGGCCGAGTACATCGACGCTGACGTCCCGGAGGGCGCCGAAAAGCCTTCCCGCTGGGTGCACTACGGCATGACCTCGTCCGACTTGGGCGACACGGCACTGTCCTACCAGATCACGCAGGCGCTCGACATCATCCTGGCCGACGTGAAGCAGCTGGGGGAAACCTGCAAGCGCCGCGCGTTCGAATTCAAGGACACGCTCTGCGTGGGCCGCACGCACGGCATCCACGCCGAGCCGATGACCTTCGGCATGAAGTTCGGCAGCTGGGCATGGGCCTTGAAGCGCGCCGAGACGCGTCTTGAACAGGCGCGCGAGGTCGCGGCCACGGGCGCCATCTCGGGCGCGGTGGGAACGTATTCCTCCATCGACCCGTTCGTCGAGCGCTACGTGTGTGAGAAGCTCGGCCTTACGCCCGACCCGCTTTCCACGCAGGTCCTCGCGCGCGACCGCCACGCCCAGGTCATGTGCGCGCTCGCCTGCGCCGCAGCCACGCTCGAGTCCATCGCCATGCAGGTGCGCCTGCTCCAGCAGTCCGACGTCATCGAGGCGGAAGAGCCGTTCAAGAAGGGACAGAAGGGCTCGTCGGCCATGCCCCACAAGCGCAACCCCATCACCGCCGAGCGCGTGTGCGGCCTTTCCCGCGTCGTGAAGGCGAACGCCCAGGTGGCGCTCGACAACGTCGCTTTGTGGTACGAGCGCGACATCTCGCATTCCGGCACCGAGCGCGTCGCTTTGGCCGACTCGTTCACGGCGCTCGACTACATGTTCGGCAAGATGCAGTGGATCTTGGACGGGCT
>CAKTSW010000339.1 GCA_934613165.1 uncultured Ellagibacter sp. | reverse complement strand
CCCTAGATGCGTGAAACAGGTATTCACCTTGTGATTCAACACATGTAGCCGTACCATCATTTTGCCACGAATCTTCACGAAATGTGCGCAGTTACCTAAACTTTTTTTGGCAAAGTGTTAAAAAAGTTCGGCACCTTCCGACGCCTCCTTCTTCGCGCGCCTTGCCCACAGGGCTCCAGGCCGCCACGTTCGTTGGGTCGGTGCTGCGATACGCATCGACCGGCCAACGAGAATAAGGTTCGGCGGCCCGACGGCTTTCTTCGAGCGCACGCTTCTCTTGGCTTCCCCGTGTTCGGTGCGCGGGCTGCGCGTTTTCGCGGCGTCGGTTTGCTACACTTAACGGTTGGAAGCCAGCGACTCGGGAGGGTCTTCATGCCTAAAACTGTGGCCGTCATCGACGGCAATTCGCTTATGCACCGCGCCTATCACGCCGTTCCGCCCACGATGAACGCGCCCGACGGCACGCCGACCAACGCGTGCTTCGGCTTCATCGCCATGCTGCTCAAGTTCGTCGACATGGCGCATCCCGACGCCATCGTGTGCGCCTTCGACGCGGGGCGCCCGAAATGGCGCATGGAGGCCTTGGAACAGTACAAGGCGCAGCGCCCGCCCATGGACGCCGAGCTCAAAGCCCAGTTCCCGGTGATGGAGGGCCTGCTCGAGGCGCTGAACATCCCCGTGGTGAAGGTGCCCGGCTGGGAGGGCGACGACATTCTGGGCACGGTTTCGGCGCGCGACGAGGAACTCGGCTACAAGACGCTGCTCGTGTCGGGCGATAAGGACGTCTACCAGCTCGTGACCGACCTCACGCACGTCGTCACCACCAAGAAGGGTATCACCGACGTGGCCATCTACGGGCCCGACGAGGTGCGCGAACGCTACGGTGTGGGCCCCGAGCAGTTCCCCGACTTCCTGGGGCTCAAGGGCGACTCCGCCGACAACATTCCCGGCGTGCCCGGCGTGGGCGACAAGACGGCCGCCAAGCTCCTTTCGGCCTACGGCAGCCTGGAGGGCATCTACGAGCATACAAGCGAACTCAAGGGCAAGCAGAAGGAAAAGATCGAAACCAACCGCGACCAGGCGTTTTTAAGCCGTAAGGTGGCCACCATCATCCGCGACGTCGATTTCGAACTCGATTTGGAGCACGCCGCCTGGCCCGCGTTCAGCGTGGAGAAGGTGACCGAGGCGTTCAACAACGTGCGCTTCTCGGCGCACCTGACGCGCGTGCTGAAGCTCGTCGGCGCGACCGTCACGCGCGAGGCGGCGAAGGTGTCCTGGGATCCGGTGTGCACGGGCGACGAGGCGCACGCCCTTATCGACGCCGCCGTTTCCGCAGGCGAGCGCCTGGGCGTCGCGTTCCTCGACCCCGAGCAGGAATCGCTGTTCGGGCCGACGACACTGTGCGCCATGTCGTGTGCGAAGGGCACGGCACTCTTCGAGGGCGACGAGGGGCTTTGCGCCTTCGCGCGTGTGGTCCGCGAGGGGGCGTTCTCCGCGCTCGACACGAAGGCCGCGCTTCATCGCGTGTACCCGGCCGACACCTCGAAGCGCGCCCTCATCACCGATGCCGAGCTGTTCTCGGCGCGCATGTTCGACCTGTCGCTCGCGGGTTACGCGCTGAATTCCTCGGTCGCCGAGTATTCCTACGACGCGCTGCTCGACGCGTACTACGGCGGCGTGCTTCCCGAGGCGAAGACCGACGAGGACCGCGTGTGTTCCTTCGCGGCGGCGTCGCGCATGCTCGTGGAGCCGCTTGAGGAAGCGCTTTCCCGCGACGGGAGCATGGGCGCCTATGCCGACATCGACCTGCCGCTCGTGGCCGTGCTCGCGCAGATGGAGCGCACGGGCGCCGCGCTTGACGTTGCGCGGCTCGAGGAGCTGGGGAAGTCGACGCAGGTCGACATCGATGCGCTGCGTTCGCGGATCATCGAGCTTGCAGGCGAGGACTTCAACATCGACTCTCCCAAGCAGCTCGGGCACATCCTGTTTGAGGTTTTGGGCCTGCCGCCGAAGAAGAAGACCCAGCGCGGCTATTCCACCGACGCGAAGGTGCTGAAGGAACTGGCCGGCGAGCATGAGATGCCGGCGCTCGTTCTGCGCTATCGCGAGCTCGCCAAGATCAAGTCGACCTACATCGATGCGCTGCCGCGCATGCGGGCGGGCGACGGGCGCGTGCACTCGAGCTTCAACGAGACCGTCACTACGACGGGGCGTTTGTCCTCGTCGGACCCGAATCTGCAGAACATCCCCGTCCGCACCGAGTTCGGTCGGCACATCCGCGAATGCTTCGTTCCCTTGGAATCTGGGTCGAAGTTCCTCTCGGCCGACTACTCGCAGATTGAACTCCGGCTCCTCGCGCACCTGTCGGGTGACGAGCACTTGGTGGCGGCGTTCAATTCCGGCGCCGACTTCCACGCGTCCACCGCAAGCCGCGTGTTCGGCATCCCCGTCGAGGACGTGACGCCCGAGCTGCGCAGCCGCGCGAAGGCCGTGAACTTCGGCATCGTGTACGGCCAGCAGGCGTTCGGCCTGTC
>CAKTSW010000338.1 GCA_934613165.1 uncultured Ellagibacter sp. | reverse complement strand
CATCAACCAGTACGTCGGCCGGCGTATGCACCTGCCCGCCGCCCTCGTGAAATCCCTCGGCGTGGGGCTCGTCGGGGCGTTCACCACGCTTTCGGCGTTCTCGACCGAATGCCTCGGCTTCATCCACGCCGGGCAAATCGACCTCGCCGCGCTCTACATCGGCATCACCATCCTCACGACTTTTTTGGCGTCGCTTGCCGGCCACGGAGTTTGCCGGGTGCTGGATTCGCAACGGCTCAAACATATCGAGCGACGCCGCGAGGAAATCCATGCTCGTCACGCACGCTCCCGGCAGGCCAGCGTCGAAGCCGAAAAACGCGCTTTGGCCGCAAACCGCTATCTCGACGATTGGCAAAGCCGTCAGCCCTCTTCAGACGAAAGCGCAGAACTTGAGAAAAGCAGCCTCGACGAGGGAGGCCGCCGATGAGCCCGCTCGCACTTCTCGCCGTTGGCGTCGGAGGGGCCATCGGCGCCCTCTGCCGCAGCAAGTCAACCGCGCTTTTGAAGAGGCGTTTCGCAGCCGGCGCCTTCCCAGCCGCCACGCTATGCATCAACGTTACCGCATGCCTGATCGCCGGCATCGCGCTTTGCCTTCAGGCGGCAATCGACCAGACAGTTTACCTCGCGCTCACGATGGGCTTTCTCGGCGGGTTCTCCACCATGTCCACCATGAACTACGAGGCAGTGGAACTCATCATGGGCGGCCAGGCCAAGACGGGCATCTCATACCTTGTCGCGACATACGCGAGCACGGTCGGCGCCGCGGCGGTCGGGTTCTCGCTCGCGTCACTGCTTCTGTAACGACCCACCCGCGCAAGGCCAAGTCCTTCCGTCCGCAGGAAGGGGCCTTATCGCGGTACCCGAATCAAAAGACGCTCAAATGCGCAGTTTCGGCTTAGCGTTGCCATATAGGTTAGTTGCGGGTTCGCTGACCTGGTCTTTTGTGATCGACATAGTGCGCTCTGCTTCGGCCATTGCGGTAAACCTGCGCAGATGAGCGAGTTTTCGAGCAGCTGCAACCGCTCGAACCAGCTATTCCTAGCGATCCGCTTCCTATTGTCAATATTTTGTGACGCTTCTCGGAGAGATATATTCTCATTTTGATATATGCATAAACTAGGACCGTTTTAAAAGAGGCTCCCACGTTAGAAGAAAGGCTCGAACGTTGAGCTTGGAGAAGGACCCTGTGTCCTGCGAAGTCGCTCCCGATACCGTTTCGGGGCCGACCTCACAGGACACAGACAGCAAGAGACAGCTGGGTTACCCCGCTGAAAAGCACATAGGCTCGGCAGACGCAGAGCAAAGCACGCCGGAACTATGCGCAGCAAACAAGAACACGGGGACGGGGACAACACGCGACTATCTCGCACACCACCGCCGCAATGCCCTCCTCGCAACCGCACTGATCGCCGTCGTGGTGGTGCTCTTCCTCGTGGCGCTGGGCGCCGGCCGCTCGAGCGTCACCCCCGCCGACGTCGTCGGCATCCTGGGACAGAAATACCTCGGCATAGGAGACGTGTCGTTCGCCGACGCCGCCGTGAACATCGTATGCAACATCCGCCTGCCGCGCGTCATCGCCGCCCTGCTCGTGGGAGCAGCGCTTGCCATATCGGGCGCAAGCTACCAGGGAATCTTCAAGAACCCCATGGTCTCCCCCGACATCCTGGGCGCCTCGGCCGGCGCATCGTTCGGCGCCGCCCTCGCGCTTCTCTGGAGCTTCGACAACCGCATGGTGCAGGTGATGGCGTTCGCCATGGGCTTCGTCGCCGTGGGCCTCACCTACTTCAGCGCGCGCCGCATCGGGCGGAACTCGAACCAGATCCTCCTTCTCGTTCTCTGCGGCCTTATCGTGGGCACGCTGTTCCAGGCGTTCGTGTCGGCCATCAAATACACCGCCGACCCCGACTCGAAGCTGCCGGAGATCACCTACTGGCTCATGGGCTCCATCGCGAAGATCACCTGGGACGACCTGAAGATCTTCCTTTTCCCGTTCATCGTGGGCGCGGTGCCGCTTCTGCTCATGCGCTGGAAGCTCAACACGCTTTCCTTCGGGGACGAGGAAGCCGAATCCCTCGGCGTGAACGTCTCGCTCATGCGCGGCATCTGCATCCTGTGCGCGACGCTCCTCACCTCGGCGGTCGTGTCCATCGCAGGCGTCGTGGGATGGGTCGGCCTCATCATCCCGCACCTCGTGCGCTTCATGTTCGGGCCCGACAACCGCATCGTGCTGCCGATGTCGCTTTTCGCCGGCGCAGGCTTCATGATCCTCGTCGACATGGCGTGCCGCACGCTCATGGCGAGCGAGATTCCCCTGGGCATCTTAACCTCGATCATCGGCGCGCCGTTCTTCTTCGCCATCCTTTTGAAAACCCGAAAGGAGCTGCGATGATGAACGCTGAAACCGGAAAACGCCGAAACGCGTTCGCAGGCGCCGTCGCGCAACCAACCGCACCCGAAGCCCCCGCGAACACTGCGACCGCGCCTCATGCCCACGAGCGCCATACCCTCGACGCGCATGACCTGACCTGCGGCTACAAGTCGAAAGCCGTCCTTTCGCACGTGTCGCTCCATGTGGAG
>CAKTSW010000337.1 GCA_934613165.1 uncultured Ellagibacter sp. | reverse complement strand
TAAGCTGGTCGGGTTGACAGGATTTGAACCTGCGACCCCTTGACCCCCAGTCAAGTGCGCTACCAAACTGCGCCACAACCCGATTCATTTGTTTGCCGTCCGCTCAAGACAGCTTGTTTATAATAAGCCTCATTCCCAACCTACGCAAGCCCTATTTCAAAAACTTTTTCGCTTCGTCGAGAATCGCCTCGGCAACCTGCCGCTTCGACTCCAAGGGAAGGCGCGTTTCACCTGCATGCGAAACGAAAACGACCTCGTTCTCGTCGGCACCGAAGCCACGACCGCACGACACGTCGTTCGCGACGATGAAATCGGCGTTCTTGGACGAAAGCTTCGACCGCGCGTTCCCCACAAGGTCGCACGTTTCGGCAGCGAAGCCGACGACCACCTGCCCCGCGCGCTTTTCCTTCCCACACTCGGCGAGGATGTCGGGGTTGCGCACGAGCTCGATACGGGAAAGCTCCGCGTCGTCTTCGCCCTTCTTGAGCTTTCGGTCGCACGGGTTGGCCGGCCGATAGTCGGACACGGCCGCCGAGAACACAGCGACGTCGCTTTGCGGGAACGCACCCGAAACCGCAGCCTCCATTTCGAGTGCCGTCTTCACGCGCACCACCTCGACGCCCGCAGGGTCCTCAAGGGCGACGGGTCCCGTCACCAGGGTAACGTCCGCCCCCCGCTCCTTAGCGGCGCGGGCAAGCTCGAAACCCATCTTGCCGGTCGAGGGGTTCGAGAGGAACCGCACCGCATCGATGGGCTCGTGCGTGGGGCCGGCCGTCACGAGGACGCGCCTCCCCGCAAGGTCGCGCGTGCGACCGAGCGCGGACAGGACCCGCGCCACGATGGCGTCGGGCGAGGCCATGCGCCCGCGGCCCACGTCGCCGCAGGCCAGATACCCCGCCTCCGCCTCGACGAAGCCGACGCCGCGACGGCGCAGCGTACGCATGTTTTCCTGCGTTGCCGCGGCCTCGTACATGTGCACGTTCATCGCAGGCGCCACCATGATGGGCGCCGCGCATGCAAGCGCCGTCGTCGTAAGAAGGTCGTCGGCGATGCCGCACGCCATCTTCGCCAGAACGTTCGCCGTGCAGGGCGCGATAAGGAACAGGTCGCATTCCTTGGCAAGCGACACGTGGTGGATCGGGTCGCCCGGCGCGTCGTCGAACGTGCCGATGGCAACGGGCTCGTGCGTGAGCGCCCGGAAGGTCGCAGGGCCCACGAACTGCGTGGCGTTCTCGGTCATGACGACCTTCACGCGCACGCCGGCCTTCTGCAACCCGCGCAGGATCTCGCACGACTTGTACGCCGCGATGCACCCCGTCACGCCGAGCAGCACAAGCGGCGCGGCCTCATCGAAACGGCTTTCCATCACGCTTTTCCCTCCCCTTTCGCGTTTTGCGCCGTGTCGTTCAGGTACGGCGCGATTACATCGGCCAAAACGCGGACGTGCGCCCGGCTCTTGCCAAGCGCCCGCACGTACACGAAGCGGCTCTCGTCGCTCGGGTGCCCCGCTTTTGCCAGGTCGGCCAGGTAGATGCGCCTGAATTCACTTGACACGTCGTACAGCGTTTCCAGGCAGTCGATCGGGAAAATCGGGCAGACCACGAACGTGCGCCCGCCGCCGACTTCGGCCCATCGGACGAGCACGTCCTTCGAGAACGGAGAGAGCCACGTGCGCGATTTATCGAAGCGGCTATGGTACGCGATCGTCCAGCTCGTGCGCGGAAGCCCGAGCTCGTCGGCGACGTGAAGGCTCGTCGAGCCCGTCTGCAGCTCGTAGGTGTCGCCCCGTTCGATGTCGGAAAGCGGGATGGAGTGGTACGAGAACAAAAGGCGGTCGCCCGCTTCGTGGTCGAACCCGGCATGGCGGATCGACGACGCGAGCGCCTTGATGTAGGAAGGGTGCTCGGCGTAGTTGTCGATCACGTCGACGGCCCCATGCCAATGCACGCGGCGCCTTGCGCGTTCCACCTGGTCACGCACCGAAAGCGTCGTGCTGTAGGCGCTTTGGGGGTACAACGGCAAGACGACGAGGTGCTCGCAGCCCGCCTTCTTCATCTCGCGCATAGCATGGCGAACCGTGGGCTTGCTGTAGCTCATCGCGAAGCGGACCATCACATGCGCGCCCGCATTCTCCAAGCGCGCCTCGAGGGCTTTGGCGAGAACCTGGTGGTCGAGCACGAACGGCGACCCATCCGGCGTCCAGATCTGTTCGTACTTCTTTCCCGACGCCTTCCCGCGCTTCGGGAGGATGCACAGATGGAGGATGAACCACCAGACAAGGCGGTTCATCGGCGCGACACGCTTGTCCATGAGGAACTTGGCGAGGTACGCGCGCACGTCGTGCGGCGCCGGCGACGCCGGGGTCCCCGTGTTGACGAGAAGCACTCCCGTCGGATGGGAACGTTGGTCTTTTTCCGTGGCCATGAGGGACTCCTCCTCTCTTTAACCTATCTCGCCCTCGACGCTCGGGTGGGGCGCGCGGGACAAAAGATCGAACACCTCGCGACCCGCGTCGGTCACGCCGCGGCTTCGGGGCGCAAGGACTTCGAGCGCGCCCGCCAAATCGCTCGGCAGGTTGTC
>CAKTSW010000336.1 GCA_934613165.1 uncultured Ellagibacter sp. | reverse complement strand
AAGGGCTGTGTTTCACGTGAAACACAGCCCTTTTTCTATGCTATGGGGTAGGCGTGGACCGATGGGTCTTGGGCGATGATTTTTTCGAGCTCGGTGATGTAGGTGCGAAGAAGCGGACTCGGCTTCAGCTGTCGATGGGTGATGTAGCCGACCTGCATGGTTGTCTGCTCATCGGTGAGTCCGTCGGTGTTAAGGGGAATTGACACGATGCCCGAATGCATCTCGGCGGAAAGCACGCCGGTGGAAAGCGTGAACCCGTTGTGGTAGGTCAGCAGGTTCGTCAGCGTTCCGCGGTCGGAGAACCGGATGTTCTTCTTATGCGGTAGCTGACTGAAGGGCTCTTCCGCGTAATAGAACGAGTTTTCGGTGCCTTGCTCGAACGAGTAGCGAGGGTAGTCCTCAAGGTCGCCTAGGGAAAGCATCGAGGCGCCTGCGAGCGGGTGATGCTCCCCCACGAAAACATGCACGCGCGCATCGAAGAGCGGTTCGAAGACGACGCCTGCGTCTTCGAACGCCTTGTCCAGCACGCGGGAATTGAAGCCGTCGCGGAACAGGATGCCGATTTCGCTGCGAAACGTCCTCACGTCATCGATGATCCCGCCTGTTCGGCATTCGCGAAGGGTGAATTCGTATTCGTCTCCCTGGTAAACCTCTGCGGTGTTCACGAAAGCCTGAACGCTGAACGCGTAATGCTGCGTCGATACCGAAAGACGCGCCTGGCTCGAAGATCCTTTCGAGTAGCGTTCCTCAAGCATGTCCGCCTGCTCGACGACTTGGCGCGCGTACCCTAAAAGCTCGGTGCCGTCGTTCGTAAGGGTGACTCCGCGATTACTGCGGGTGAAGATGGTGATGCCGAGTTCCTCTTCAAGTTCTTTGATGGCGGTCGAGAGGTTCGACTGCGATGCGTACAGGTTCTGCGCGGCCGCGTTGATCGACCCGAACTCAGCAATCGCGATGAGATAGCGAAGCTGCTGCAATGTCATGGTGGGCTCCTTTTGTTTCACGTGAAACATCCCGGACAAGTTGCCGTAAATACTACACCGACTGCGCCGAACTATCGATTGAAGAGATAGCCAGTACCGAAAACAAACAATGAGTCGATGCCTTGATTCGCGCCCGTGCGAGTGGTTTTATGGGAAGGTACGCAGACGAACAGAACAAGGAGTTCCTCCCATGGCGAAAAAGAACATCCCCTACGATCAGAAGTACTACGATCCCGAGATCGAGTGCATGCCGCGCGCCGAACTGGAGAAAATGCAGCTCGAGCGTCTGAAGACGATGATGAAGTACGCGTACGACAACACGGTGTACTACAAGCGTTCGTTCGATGAGGCGGGTGTGAAGCCTGAAGACATCCAGACGCTCGCCGACATCCAGAAGTTCCCCTTCATCGACAAGAAGACGGAGCGCGAAACACAGCACGTCGGCAGCTTCTTCGGCGAGATGTGCTCCGTCCCCGAAGAGGATGTCGTGTTCATGGCGACGTCTTCGGGTTCGACCGGCGTTCCGACGGTGAGCCCGTTCACTCAGGAAGACTTCGACCTGTGGCAGTCGACCGAAGCGCGCCTGTTCTGGCAGGCGGGCATGCGTCCGAACGACCGCTACGTGCACGGTCTCAACTTCGCGCTGTACGTCGGCGGACCCGACGTTCTGGGCGCTCAGGAACTCGGCGCGCTGGCCATTTGGGTCGGTGCCGTTCCTTCCGACCGCTTGCTGTTCGTGCTGAAACAGTACAAGCCCACCATCATTTGGACGTCGCCTTCCTATGCTTGGGCTCTGGGCGAAAAGGCGAAGGAAAAGGGCTTCGATCCTCGCACCGACTTCAATATCCACACTATCATCGTGGCAGGCGAACCGGGCGGCTCGATTTCCTCCACCCGTGAAGCGATCGAAGAGCTGTGGGGCGCCAAGGTCGTCGACTTCTTCGGTCTTTCCGACATCTACGGAGCCTGCGCCGCGATGTGCGAAGCGAAGGACGGCCTGCACATCGTTGAGGATCAGATCCTTGTCGAGACGGTCGACCCGCAGACGGGAGAGGTGCTTGAGCCGGGCAGCGTCGGCGAGCTCACCTACACGACGCTCATGAAGAAGGCCCGTCCGATGATCCGCTTCCGTTCGGGCGACATCGGATACGTCAGCACCGACAAGTGCACGTGCGGCCGCACCCATGCGCGTATCCACGTGACCGGCCGCAAGGACGAGATGTTCATCGTCGGCGCGGTGAACGTGTTCCCCTCCGACGTCGAGTACGTCGTTCGTGCTTCCGAAGGCTTGACGGGCGAGTATTCGATTCGCGTCTACGACGAGAACTACACGACGCGCTACGAGGTGTCGGTCGAGCGTGCATTCGACAGCGATGAACCCTACGATGCTGTTGCCAAGCGCGTCGAAGCTGCCCTGAAGGCCCACACGGGCGTGCGTCCGGCCAAGGTCATCGTGTATGATGCAGGCAAGCTGGGCACGTCTTCCGAGCATAAGGCGAGCCGTTTCATCGACGAACGCACCGAGAAGTAAGGAGAAAGCAATGACGAAGTTTTCTGTTTCCGGTCAGCATTATCTGTTCGACGTACAAACGTTCGC
>CAKTSW010000335.1 GCA_934613165.1 uncultured Ellagibacter sp. | reverse complement strand
ACGGTCCCGAATCGTTCGCCATGTGGAACGTCGTGGCCTCGGTGCCGCCCTCGCAGGGTTTGGCTGCCGTGCTTTCCTCGCGTTTCATGGGGCTGTGGGGCGCGACCGACCCCATCCAGGGCTATGGGCTCGACAACGGGCCGTTCTACGCCGCGTTCTTCGACATGGGCGACTTCTACAAGTACATGACGACCGACCCGGCGAACTTCGACACCTCCGACTACATCATCGTGTGGGGCGCGAATCCCATCGAAAACCAGCAGCGCATCGCGAAGCACCTGGTGCAAGCGCGCGCGAACGGCGCGAAGATCGTCGACATCGGGCTTCTGTTCGACGGCACCGCGGGCTTCGCCGACGAGTTCGTGCCCGTGAAACCCGGTTCCGACCCGGCGCTTTCGCTCACCATGGCGAACCTCATCATCCAAAGCAAGCGCTACAACGAGCAGTTCCTGCTCGCGTACACGGTGGCGCCCTTCCTCGTGCGCGACGACACGGGCGAGTTCCTGCGCGATGCTAGCGGCAACTACCTCGTGTGGGACGCCGACGCGAACGCGGCTGCGCCTACGACGCCCGGCGAGCAGGCTTCCCCCGTCGCGCACATGGAGCTCGACGGCGCCCACGTCGTCGGCGGCGTGGCGTGCAAGACGGCGTTTGCGCGCCTGCGCGAGCACGTGGCGAGCTACACGCCCGAATGGCAGGAGACGATCACGGGGGTCGCGCCCGACGTGGTGCGTCGCCTGACCGACGAGTACGTAAGCGCCCCGAACGCCTACATCTTCGGCGCTTTGGGGCTTCGCTACCAGAACCAGGGCGAAAGCTACCGCTCGTTCTACCTGCTCGGCATGTTGACGGGCAACCTCGGCCGCCCGGGCGCCGGCGTCACGAGCGAGATGCTGCCGGCGGGCTTCCCTTTGATCTTCAACGACACGCCCATCACCATGCCGCTCGGGCGCGAGGGCTACAAGGCGAAGATGCTGCGCCAAAACGAGTTCATCAACCAGGTGAAAAGCCAAAAGCCCTACCCGATCAAGGCATTCTGGGTCATTGCCGGCAACCCCGTGCACAACTGCCCGAACCGCGGCCTTTGGATCGACGAGATCTTCCCGCAGATGGAGCTCATCGTCGACGTGGACATCTGGATGACCGACACCGGCCAGTACGCCGACTACGTGCTGCCCGACTGCATGCCCTTCGAGCGCTACGAGCTGGTGGCGTCGGCGGCGTACAACCACATCGTGCTGCAGGAGCCGGCCATCGAGCCGCAAGGCGAAGCGAAGGACCCGACGTTCCTCTACAGCGAGCTTGCGAAGCGCGTGGGGCTCGGCGAGTACTTCGACAAGACGGCGGAGGAATGGATCGCGGTGCGCCTCGACTCGAAGTGGCCGATGATTGCGGGCATCCAGCCGCCGCTCACCTACGAGCGCCTGAAGAAGGAGAAGCTCGTGCGTGCGGCGACGCCGCCGGTGAACTGGGACCCGTTCATGGGGTTGCAATTCAACACGCCGTCGAAGCGCCTGGAATTCTACTGCGAGCGTTTGCTCCCCGTCGGCGCCGAGCTTGCCGCCTACCGCGAGCCGCTTGAGGCCCCCACGCCCATGAGCTTGGGAAACGGCACGGCGAAGGGCAAGTACCACTTCTTCAGCGGCCGCCAGCGCTTCTTCATGCAGTCGATGTTCACCGACGACCCGGTGATGGCCGACCTTTCGGGCGGGCACCCCACGGGCCGCATGAACCCGGCCGACGCCGCGGCCGAGGGCATCAAAGACGGCGACAAGGTGGAAATCTACAACGAGCGCGGGCACGTGACGATCGAGATGAAACTCGACCAGCAGATTCCCCCGGGAACGGTGCAGTGCTGGTTCGGCTGGCGCCACGACGCGTTCGAAGACGGCATGTACTCCGAGCTCATCCCGGCGCTCGGCAGCGACTACACGCTCAACGACGTGTCCAAGCATTGGGACAGCTGCGTGCGCGCGATCGGCGGTTACCAGCCGGGCTTCGGCACGGGCGGCATCGGCGGCATGGCGGGTGCGTGGGACACGATCTGGGATTGCGCGTGCGACGTGCGCAAGGTAGAGGAATAGGGGAGCGACATGGACGAGAAGACGATTCTGGTTAACTTGCAGCGCTGCACGGGGTGCTGGACCTGCTCGCTCGCCTGCAAGGTGGGCAACGCCCTTCCCGACGACGCGTACTGGCTCACGGTGCGCACCGAGGGCAGCGGCGAGGGCATCGACCGGCCGGCGGGCGTGTGGCCCGACCTGCACATGAGCTGGATCCCCATCTGGTCGAAGAGCTGCATCCGTTGCCCCGGGCGCGTGAAGGAAGGCGAGGCGCCCTACTGCGTGAACTCGTGCCCGAACGGCGCGCTTTCCGTCGGCGACGCCGCTCGTGTGGAATGCGAAAGCCTGCGGCAGAGGGGATTCCGCATCTTCACGCTGCCGGCCTGGGAAAACGCCGCCGACAACGTGGTCTACGCTTCGAAGGGCTAGGCTGTTCTGAGGCCGCCGGAGCCGCGGGGCGCTCTTTTAAGCCCCGCGGCTCCGTGGTTTTGCCGCGTCCGTGCTGGTATACTTCCAAAC
>CAKTSW010000334.1 GCA_934613165.1 uncultured Ellagibacter sp. | reverse complement strand
GTCATGGGTGGTTCTGCGCATATCTGGTATACTTGCGCGCCTTAGAGCATACCGTCGGAACTTCCCGATGACCTGAAAAGCCTTGCCGCCGGGCTGGATGCGCTCGCGGGGCGTGCGTCCGCCTCGCCCGAGGCGGACAGTCTGCCCACGCTCGACGGCACGGACTTCGAGCCGTTCGCCGAACTCGGGCGCGGCGGCATGGGCGTCGTCCACGCCGCGCTCGCCGCCCGCACGTCCGCCGCGTTTGCGCAAAACGCCTGCACGCCCGCTTCCCGGCGAATGGGGGAACGGTACGCACAATCGAACGCCTCACACGCGCCATCGCGTTCACCGGGCATCGTGGCCTCCCGCGTTCCGGCGGCGGTAGGGACTCCTGCCATGCGGCCTCTTTTGTAATGGGTTAGTGGGCTGCGCGGCGTTGCCGCTCGCCCACCAACCGATGTGAGTGGTGCGCCGCCCCGTTCGTTTGGGGCTAGGCGGTAGTGGCGACTGTGGCAGTTGGCTTCGGGCCCCACAGCAGTTCCGCGACGTCCGCCTTCTTGTCGCACCCTATGGCGTCGAGGGCCTGCGACAGCTTCGAGACCGGGTCGTCGCACCTCAGCGAGAGCGTGTCGATGATGGTCATCAGCGTCTCGCGTGTCTTCAGGCCCCTCTCCGACTGCGAGCCGAAGCACGCCTTCCTGGCGATGACGAGCGGCCTCAGGCGTCTCTCCGCGAGGTTGTTCTCCGCCTCGATCTCAGGATGGCGGACCCACTGGAAGAAGCGGTCGCGCTTCTGGACCATGAGGTCGAAGCACCCCTTGAGCCTGCCGTCCATGACCGGGCTCTTCGCGATGGCGAGGAGCTTGTCGCGGATGGCGGCCGACTCGTCGTCGTACCCCCTGCCGCGCTTCCTGTTGCGGAGCGTCATGGCCGAGGCCAGCAGTTCGAGGAAGCGCGGTATGTGCCTCTGGCATTCCGCGTTCTCCGGCCCGGCCTCCAGCAGGTCGCGGGCGTTGCGCTTGAAATGCTCGAGACAATACTGCATGCGTCCCTTCCACGAGCAGTTGTAGGCGCTGTAGCGGTCCACTCCGAGAACGCCCGCATGGACACCGTCCCCGAAGATCTCCGCCGGGACCGTGGACGCCCTCGTGCCGCGGAGCCTGTACACGGAGACGTCCGGGGTGAAGAAACCCCAGGCGTAGCCGTTCTTCCCGTCGCACGGCCACGGGGTCTCGTCCGCGTGCTTGTCCGGCGCGGCGCGGAACTCCTCGACGAGCCTGGGCACGCCGCCCTCAAGCAGCTCCGCGACCCTGTGGGCCATCTTCTTGAGCGCGGCCTTCTTCACCCCGGCGCGCCTTGCGAGGGCCCCGAGCGGGATGCCGGCCTGGAAATGGTCCACGAGGACCTGCGAGATGAGGCCGTTGGTGAACGCGAAGTAGGGCATGACGCCCGGCACCCCGGACTCGTGGTACTTCCCGCAGAGGGGGCACCACGCCCTGTGGATCGTGTAGTTCCTGACGATGCGCCTCGCCGGGGCCATGTGCACGACCGTCCTCGTGCGCGTCGTCCAGCTCGCGAGCGCGGTCCCGTGGACGGGGCACGACGTCGGCTTCGCCAGGTCGACCGCCTCGTCGGCGTCTTCGTCCGGCACGGCCTTCCTCCCGTGCCCCGCATGCCCCTTGGGCTGCCCGCCGACGCGGCTCCTGTCCTCCTCCGACGAGTTGGGCTTCACGGGCATCTTCGACGACGGCGTGGAGCTGCCGAACGGCTTGGCCGTCGCGGGGGCCGCGGCCCCGCCGCACTGCGCGTCCTTGAGGCGGGCGTTCTCCTCCTCCAGAGCCCTGATCCTCCGGTCCTTCGCCGCGAGCGCCTCCGCCTGGCGGTCTATCTTGAGCGTCAGCTCGGTGTACTTGCCGCACCGGTTCCAGTTCTGGCACTTCTCCGGGGGCATGCCGCTACCGCGCGTCTCCGACGAGCGCGTCCAGGTAGCGCAGCCCCTCCGCGCACATCGCCTGCTCCAGCCTCCTCCCGTTCTCCACCGCCTGCCGCATCAACGGCGCAAGGGCCGCGGGCACGTGGCGGCTTCGCTGCTTCCCGCCCACGCGGTAGACGAACAGCCACGCCGGATGCCGTTCCCCCGACTTGCAGGCCCTGCACCCGGGCTTTCCGCATGTCTTGCGCACGAGCGCGAGCGACCCCCTCGCCACGGGCATCAGCCCCGCGACGACCTCCGCGAAGGGCGCATCCTGCGCCTCGGCCTTGTGTGTCTTTGTTTCCATGTCGTCTATTATAATATATCGTATACAAGAGCGCAAGGGCGAAAATGATTTTTTTGATTTCCTTTTCTGAAATGCGGAACGCCCTGCCCCAACAAGCGGGGCGACGCACCACTCACATCGGTTGGTGGGCGAGCGGCAACGCCGCGCAGCCCACTAACCCATTACTTCAGCCGAAGGCTTGGCCTTCGGCGCGACGCGGGCGACGAGCGTGAAGCGTGTCATGCGCTCGACCAGCGTGACGAGGCTGCCCGTTCCCTTGAGCCCGTTGATGAGGTCCCCCTCCCAGTGGCCCACGCGGGCGCGGTTCTCCACCGTCCTGGGA
>CAKTSW010000333.1 GCA_934613165.1 uncultured Ellagibacter sp. | reverse complement strand
CATCTCGCCTTCGAGATCGTAGTAGCGCACGCGCGCCCAGGGCTGGCGCGAGATGGGAACGGTGACGCCGGGGCAGGAAAGGCAGCCCTCCCCCTGGGTTTCGGGTTCGCCTTTAAGCTCGACGATTTCCGGGTTCACGAGCACGATGGGGTTCTGTTCCTCGGAATCGTCGACGTCGATGACGATGATCCTCTTGGTAACGCCCACCTGGGGCGCCGCGATGCCGCAACCGTTGTTGTGGTACATTGCGCGGGCCATCTGCTTGGCGAGCTTCTTCAGGCTTCGGTCTCCCGGCGTGCACGGTTCGCACACCTGGCGAAGCGTCGGGTCGGGTGCTATGACGATACTAACCACGTTGCCACACGTCCTTTATTCGATTTGCTGCCGCCTTCGGGCACCTGGGCCCGAAGCGCGTTTTATTGAAGTGCCGATTATTGTGAAGGCGGAAAAACCGTCTGTCCACAGAAAGCGCCTGCTTAAGCGGCAAACACACATAAATAGCGGGCGTCTGGGCGAAACGCGTGCCCAAACGCCCGCTGCGCAGGTCGCGAGGTGTCTTAACGAACGTCCGCTGTGGAGTCCGGGGCGGACGCCGCGTCGTCGACGACGACTTCCTTGAGCGAAGCGGCAAGGCCGGCTATGCCCTGGATGTCGGACGGGATGATGAGCTTCGTCGCGCGCCCGTCGGCGACGGCCTTCAGCGCCTCGAAGGCCTGCAGCGTGAGGACGGCCTGGTCGGCACCCGCTTCGCGCACCATCGCGATGCCTTCCGCCGTGGCCTGCTGCACCTTGCGGATGGCCTCGGCCTCGCCTTCCGCCTCGCGGATCTGCTTCTCCTTTTCGGCCTCGGCGGCGAGGATGACGGCCTGCTTGTCGGCTTCCGCGGAGAGGATCTGCGCCTGCTTGTTGCCCTCGGCGACCGTAATGGCGCTTTGTTTCTGACCTTCGGCGAGCAGGACCGCCTCGCGCTTCTCGCGTTCGGCCTTCATCTGCTTCTCCATGGCCTGCTGGATGGCCGCGGGCGGCGTGATGTTCTTCACCTCGACGCGGTTGACCTTGATGCCCCACGCGTCGGTCGCCTCGTCGAGGATGGCGCGCATCTTCGCGTTGATCGTGTCGCGCGACACGAGCGTGGTGTCGAGGTCGAGCTCGCCGATGATGTTGCGGATCGTGGTTGCGGAGAGGTTCTCGATGGCGACGATGGGGTTCTCCACGCCGTAGCAGAAAAGCTTCGGGTCCAAGATCTTGAAGAAGACGACGGTGTCGATCGAGATGGTGACGTTGTCCTTGGTGATGACGGGCTGCGGCGGGAAGTCGAAGACCTGTTCCTTGAGCGAGATGCCCATACGGACATGATCGATGAAGGGGATTTTCACATGAAGTCCGTTTCCCCAGGTGGTGAGGTACGACCCGAGACGCTCGACGATGGCGGCCTCGGCCTGTGGCACGATCTTCACGCAGGTGAAGGCGAGCGCCACCACGATGACGACGAGCACGATAAGGAACGTGAGAAGCGATGGCATGGCAATCCTTTCGACGAGGGAGGCGCCCTATACGGGCCTGACGATAAGCTTGATGCTTTCCTGCGACACGACGATGACGGGCACCCCGACCTCGATCGGCGTGCCGTCGAAGCTTCGGGCGGTCCAGGTCATGTGGTCGGGCATCTCGACGCGGCCGGAAAGCCTCGCGTTGTCGATGCGCTCGCAGACGACGCCGCGCTCTCCCACCACCGTCGGCTCGGCGGCACGTCCGCGCTCGCGGTACGTTACGAACACCGGACGCAGAAGGACGAGGCACAGAACGGAAACAATGAGGAACAAGACGATCTGCACGACAAGGCTCGCGCCGAGCAGGTCGGCAATAAACGCCACGAGCGCTCCGACGACGAACCACAGCGTGATAAGCCCGAGCGAGAACGCCTCGATAAGCGCCATCGCGATGGCGACGACGAGCCAGAGAACGGGGGTTGAAAACATTTCGAGCCTCCTTGCCTGAACGCTTAGCTTGAGTATATCAGCACACCCCTACTGGGTTGAGACGGAATCAAGCCGGATGAGTCTCAAGATATTTCGATTCGCGCCCATTTCTGCCAGGAAAAACGAATTTAGGGTCGGTTGTTGAAATCAAGTCTTCGTACACCCTCGGTTATGCCACATATTGAACTGAAATGGGGCATAACTGTGCACAAACGGCGCAGCTCGTCGAAAGCATCTACCCTAAATTCGACTTTCCTGGTAGAAAACGAGCTTTGAAGCTTATCGAGTCGTATTTAAGCAGCCAATAGCCGCCCCTGCTTCGTGGTGCCGGAGGCAATCATGCTTCGCGACGAGCATTTACGCCTCGTGGTAGAGGGGTTTGTGGGCGCGACGCTTCGCCACGAGCTCCTTTTGCATGGCCGTCACGCATTCGAAGAGGAAGTCGTATTCCTCGCTCCCCCGTTTCGACTCGTCGGCGAGCTGGGCGCGAAGGCCGGCGATGGCGTCTTCCGCGTCGCCGATGGCGAGCTCCTCGGCAACGAAGCGGGCGACGTCTTCGGCAGGCGCGCTCGTCTGCGCCGACGAGGTAAGGATGCCCGCGGCCTTCGGGAA
>CAKTSW010000332.1 GCA_934613165.1 uncultured Ellagibacter sp. | reverse complement strand
TAGCCTCCTACATCGAGGCGGGAGCGAAGACGACGCCCGGAGCCCTCGGCATCGAGCTCGAACACGTCATCGTGCGCGAAGACGGATCGCCCGTGCCCTACAGCGGAGCCGACGGCGTCCAAAGCGTGCTCGCCGCGCTTCGCGCCGACTACCCCGACGCGACGCTCGACGCGGAAGGCGACCTGCTCGGCGTGGCCCGGCCGGGCGAGGCCGTGACGATCGAACCGGCTGCGCAGATCGAGCTTTCCGCCGGGCCGTTTCACGAGCTCGGCGCCGCGAAGGTGTGCTTCGAGCGCTTCGAGGACACCCTTGGCGCAGCCCTTTCGGACGTGCACGCGAAGCCGGCGCAAGTGGGCTACCACCCCACCACGCGCGCGCTGGACATGGAACTTATCCCGAAGAAGCGCTACGCCTGCATGAACCGCTACCTCGGCGCGGTAAGCCCCTTCGGCCCCTGCATGATGCGGGGAAGCGCATCGACCCAGGTGAGCATCGATTACACCGACGCCGCCGACTGCCTGCGCAAGTACCGCCTCGCGTCGGCGCTCGTTCCCGTGCTGTCGCTCATCTGCGACAATTCCCCCGTCTTCGAAGGCAAGCCGCGCACGCGCAAGCTCGTCCGCACGAAGATCTGGCAGGAATGCGACCCCGATCGCTGCGGCATCGTGCCGGGGGCTACGGGCGAGGGCTTCTCGCTTTCCGATTACGCGCGCTGGGTTTACGACACGCCCGCCATCCTTGTTCCCGACGGGCAGGGCGGCTGGCGCGAGGACGCGCGCCCGTTCAGCGAGATCTACGCAACGCGCCTGATGACGCGCGAGGAAGTGGAGCACGCGCTTTCGATGGTCTTCCCCGACGTGCGCCTGAAGACCTACCTCGAAATCCGCCCCGCCGACGCCATGCCCGTGCCCTACGTCATCGCGTACGCGGCGCTCGTGAAGGGAATCTTCTACTGCGAGGAAAGCCTTGCGACGGCCGAACGGCTCGTCGCAAGCCCGACGGAAGACGACATCGCCGCGGCGAAGGAAGCGCTCATGGCGCACGGCTACGACGCCGAGGTGTACGGGCGTCCCGTCGGAAAGCTCGCCGAGGGACTCGTCGAAGCCGCGCGCGCCGGGCTGCGCGTCGACGAGCAGCCTTACCTTAGCCCTCTCGCCAAGCTCGTCAGCGCACGGGAAACCCTGGCCGATATCGCCGAACACTAGCCCGGCGTGGCGGAAAGGCCGACATTCCGATAGACTGGCAGCTAATGCTTTTCAGACCGAGAGGAGATGCGCTTCATGAGCAATGAAGGCAAGAAAGTGAAGACCCACTACACGGGCACGCTCGACGACGGCACGAAGTTCGACTCGTCCTACGACCGCAACGAACCGCTCGCGTTCACGTGCATGGCCGGTCAGATGATCCCCGGCTTCGATAAGGCCGTGCGCGACATGGAGGTCGGCGAGACGAAGACCGTGCGCCTCGAGCCCGCCGACGCCTACGGCGAGTACAACCCCGCGCTCGTGCAGAAGGTGCCGCGCAAGAACGTTCCCAATGCCGAGCAGCTGCCGGTGGGCGAAACCGTGTACATGCGCGCGCCCGACGGCTCGCCCTTCCCCGTGCGCGTGCTCGAAGTGACCGACGACACCGTGAGCTTCGACATGAACCACGAACTCGCAGGCAAGGCGCTCACCTTCGAGATCACCCTGGTGGAAGTCGAAGACTAACGCTCTCGCTTCCAAACAAGAAGGCCCTGAGCCGTTCGGGAACAACCCGACGGCTCAGGGCCTTTCTTTTTCGACAAGCAGGCACGAGACGAACCGCGATCCGCCTACTTGCGATCCGTCTATTTGATGCGCGCTTCGAGCTCTTTGATCTTGGTGTTCGCTCGGGAATAGTGCAGCGCGCCGATGCCCACGAAGGCCGCGGCGACGACCGCGAGCGCGTAGGTGACGATGTTCACCGCGAGCGTTTCGGGGTCGATCATCCCGTTCGCGACGAGCACCTGCCGCACGATAAGGAACAACACGAACACGATGATCCCGATGCCTGCTTGCGTGAAGCCGCGCGTCTTCTTCTGCTGAAGCTCCGAAATCTGCTCGCGCAGCTTGCGTTCCTTCTTGCTCATGTTCTTGCCCATGTGTCCGCTCCTTATTCAGCGCGCAGCCGCGCGACGTCGTCCCCTTTTTGCTTCTTTTCAGTATACGGCATTTCCCCGAATACCAAAGAAGCCTTCCCCTTGTGCAGGGGAAGGCTTCCCGAAAAACCTCACGCGTCGCATGGCGCGGCGCCCGAAACGTCCATACAGCGGGAAAGCTCCTACGCGTTCACCGATTCGCTCGTGCCGGCCGGAACGCCGCTCTTCTTCGTGGTGTCGTAGCCTTCGAGCTCCTCCTTGTCGAGCTTCTTCACCATGGAGGCGTCGTAACCGAGCTCCTTGAGCGAGTTCAGGGCCTTCTCGGCGTGAACCTCGTCGATCGGCTTGCGGCCGAACGTCCAGTTGTAGATGAAGAACGTGAACAGCGCCGTGATGGCAAGACCCGCAACCGCGAGCAGGAACGAGCCCAAGTGCAGGCCGGCACCCGCGAGGTTGCCCGCCGCGAGCTCGATGCCGAC
>CAKTSW010000331.1 GCA_934613165.1 uncultured Ellagibacter sp. | reverse complement strand
GACGTGCTGAACAAGTACTTCACCATCAACCAGATGCCCATCGTGTCCTCGACGTACTGGAACGGCGTGGGCGGGCGTGTCCCAGGCGACGCCGAGCGCGACACCGAGGGCCTGCAGACCATGCGCAACATCGGCCACAACATGGCGTGGCTTCTGAAGTGCATCGAGGCGGGCCGCGCCGCGGGGATCGACGTGCCTAAGGCCGAACGCGGCGCGATGAAGAACCTGGGGGAATAGCACCAGTTAGAAGGGCTGGAAGCGAAGGGCCCTGCCGGAAACCCGCAACGGTTTTCCGGCAGGGCCCTTTTGCGTATGCGGGTACGACGATGGTTTGGGGCGGCGAATGTGCGTTCGGACGCCGGGCTCGGCAGCGGATCCCTTCGCATGCGCAGGCGCGGCTGGACCGCTTGTCGCTACGAGAAGAGCGCCCGCGACGTGCAGGCGATCCGCTCGGCAAGGGCGGCCGCGTCGGCGCCGCGCGCCTCGGCGAGCAGCCCGACCGTGCGCTCAAGCTGCGAGATGTGCGCCTCGGGCGAGAAGCGCACCACCCGCTTCGGCGGGGTATCGGTTTCGAGGAGCAGGCGGCTTTCGGGGATCGCGCGCGCGTACGCCCGCCCGCGCTTCGTCTTGAGCATGCGCTCGTTGACCGAGAAGAGGCAGCCCGCGTCGATCGCCCGCGAAAGCTCGTCCTGCGAACCCGAGAACCAGTGGAAGACGCACGTGCACGCGTCGAGGCACCCCGTCTGCTCGAGGATGTCGAGCGCGGCCGCGGCGGCCTTCGACGAGTGGATCGACATGACGCGTTTGGCAACCGTGCGTTCGGCAGCCGCGCACGCAGCGGCGGGCTCATCGGCGCGGCCGGCGTGCGCGGATGAGCCTTCGGGAACGCTATGCCCAGCCAGCGTCGAACCTTCCCTTTCGCTCAGGTGGGATCGATCGCCCGCGTCCGCGGCGCCAAGAGGCTTCGCCGCCGCCCGGCATACGCGGGTGAACGCCTCCGTCTGCACCGCGCGCGTCGCTTCCCGGCGCGGCTGGAAGTCGAGCCCTACCTCGGATATGAGCGCAGCGCCCGGCGCCAAGCGCTCGAACAGCGCGACCTCGTCGGGGCCGCACGCACCGTCAGCCACCCACCACGGGTGGATCCCCAGCCCCACACGAACCTGCGGCGCGAAGCCGGCGAGCACGCGCCGCATCCGTTCGAAGTCACGCGGGTCGCATGTGCCTGAAAACGCTCCGCCGCATCGCGAAAGCGCCGCGGCGAGTTCTTCGGAATTGCCCGCGAAGTCGAGGTGGCAATGCGTGTCCAACAGCGGAAACGGCGCAGCTCCTCCCCCGCACGGCTTCGGGTTGCCGCGCAACGCAACATCGACCTTGCGCGCCGCTGTGGCCGCACGCGGTGCGGGCTCTTCCTCTTCCCGAGGCTCGCTCGCGGCTGCGCAATCGCTGCAGAGCCGGCAATCCCCGCCATTCTCTGCAATTTCACCAGCCCACGCGCTCACAGTTCGCGGCCGCCGTTTTCCAGCCCCAGAAGCGCGCTGATCACGTACCCCGCGATCATCTGCCCCATGATGGGCGGCATCCACGAGGTCGTGCCGAGCGGCGCCTTCTTGCGGCGCTCTCCCGGCACCTGCTCAGGCTCGGGCGCGCGCGGCACGCCGAGGCGCTCGCGGGCCGAGGGCTCGTCGGAGCAGAGGATGGTCCAACGCCTGATTCCCCGTTTGCGCGCCTCCTTGCGCAGGATGCGGCACAGCCCGCAGTCGTGCGTGTCGTACACGTTGGCGAACTGCAGCCGCTCGGGGAGGATGCGGTCGGCCGCACCGGCGCTGCACACCAGGGGAAGCCCCAGGTCCTCGCAGATCTTTGCCAATGACAACTTCGCCGAGACCGTGTCGATCGCGTCGATCACGTAGTCCACGTCGGCGTGCGCGGCGACGAAATCCTGCAGGTTCTCGGGCAGCACGAACTCGTCGACGACCTCGACCTTTGCGTCGGGGTTGATGGCGAGCACCATGTTGCGCGCGACATCGGTCTTGCGGCGCCCGACGGTGCCCGCCCACGCGACCGCCTGGCGGTTCACGTTCGACGGCTGCACCACGTCGCAGTCGACGAGCACGAAGTTCCCCACGCCGCCGCGCGCGAGCGCTTCAAGGCAGTTCGACCCCACGCCACCGAGCCCGAACAGAAGGACCTTCGACGCATGGAGTTTTTCCACCCCGTCATGCCCGAACACGATTTCGAGCCGATTCCACGACGATTCCTCGGGAGACGTGCGCGCGACGAGCGGCAGGCCGTCGGCCCCGATGTTCTCGATAGGTTCCTTATGTTCGGTCATAGCGAGGTTCCTTTCAATACGCGAAACGCCCCGAGGAAGCCTCGGGGCGCCTGAAATCATACCATGTTGCTCGGGTCTGGGGGCCGCGCCGCGCAAGCTCTACGCGACGACCTTCGCCTCGTAACCGGCGTCGACCACCGCGCCCACGAGCACCTCGTCGGCGACGTCGGCGGAAAGCTTGGCGACAGCCGAATTCGCGTCGAGGTCGACGACGGCCTCCTCCACGCCGTCCACGCCCTCGAGCGCCTTCTTCACATGGGCGACGCAGTGCTGGCACAT
>CAKTSW010000330.1 GCA_934613165.1 uncultured Ellagibacter sp. | reverse complement strand
GCCTTCTGCCCGTGCGACGTGCTGGAAGCCGACGAAGAGGGTCATCCGTTCGCCGCGCACATCGACAACTGCGTGGGGTGCACCACGTGCTCGGGCAACTGCCCGCAGCGTGCGCTCACCGTGGAATGCCAGGGCGACGCGACGTACGACCCGTTCGCAGACGAGCCGCGCGCCGAGCCCATCCCCGATGAGCTCCATAAGCAGTACGCGGAATGGCAGCGCATCATCATGGACAAGCTCGACTTGCGCTGGCAGCCCGTCGCGGTCGGCCTCATTGACAAGGACGAGCTTCTGCCCGACGTGCCGCTGCCGCCTGAGAACCTGCGCTTCTGCCAGGCCATGATGGCCGCGCGCCGCGGCGCGAGCATCCTCATGCCGCCGTACCGCCATTCCTGCCCCGACGGCACGTCGATCTTCGGCATGACGGGCGTGCCCGAGAAGCTGGCCACCGGCGAGATCTACGTGCTGTTCCATAAGCTTGTGAACGCGGAGGCTGCGGCGCGCATGGTGCGCGAGCGCCCAACGCTGCCGCCGAAGAGTCGCCGCGCGACGTACGTGGCTCCGCTCGCGAAGACGGTGCGCAAGCCCGAAGTCGTCGTGTTCACCGGCACGCCGGAGCAGATGATGTGGCTGTGCATGTCGATGAGCTACTACACCGGCCACCGCTTCGATTTCCACGCGAGCGGCTACAACTCTATGTGCGTGGAGGCGGTGCTCTATCCCATGCTCGAAGGCGAGCCGAACATCACGTTCGGTTGCTACGGGTGCCGCGCCGCGAGCGATATCGGCGAGGACATGATGTTCATGGGCGTGCCCACCGACAAGCTCCCGATCGTCGCCCAAGGCCTGACCGAGCTGGCGAAGAAGGCCATTCCCCATTCCCGCATGAAAATCTACGTGCCGCCCATCATGTAGCGGACGTGAAGGGAAAACGATGTCTGACCTGTTCACGCTGCGCCCTGCGCGCGAGGGCGATTGGGAGCTCATCAACTACTACGCCTACAACGAGGGGATGGACAACATCCCCTCGCTCGACAACGTGACGGTTGCCGCGAACGGCGACGACGAGTGCGTCGGATTCTTGCGCCTTGCGTTCAGCGAGGAAGGGATCGCGCACATCAACCCGGTGGTGACGTATGCCGCATGGCGCGGGTTCGGCGTCGGCCGGGCGCTCGTGGAAGACGCGTGCGCGCGGTGCGGCGAGATCAGGCTCGTGGCGCGGGGGAAGAGCATCGGGTTCTACCGCACACTCGGGTTTACCGAGATTCCCTGGGAGGACATCGCGCCCGGCGTGACCGAGGAATGCGACGGCTGCCCGCTTATCGACGAATGCGGCCCGCTTCCCATGGGTTGGAAGAAGGCCGGGGCTTAAGGCGAGGCCAGGCGCGTCTTCGGCGTGCATAAGCCGAGAAAACAGAGGCGCCGTTCCCATCGTTTGAAGCGATAGGGACGGCGCCTCTTGCGTTCTTCGGGTGCTTTCGCGCTAGAAGGGCAGGACCTCGTCGGTCGCGTAGGTTCCATGTTGGACGCAGAGCAGCGTGCCTGTGGGGATAAGCTGGCCGCGCTCGTCGCGCGCGGCGTCCGTGTGCGCCTCGCGTACGGTGCCGACCACGAGCAGGTGGTCGCCCGCGGGGGCGATGCTGTCCACCTGGGCCGTCACCCACGATGCGGCGATGTCGCAGACGGGAACGAGGGACGCTGTGGGCGAGGCGGCTCCGGCGGCTGGCGCGCCCTCGACCGGCACGGTGAAGTGGGGAACGCGCGCTCCCTTGTCGACGAGCCTGCCGGTGTTGCCGCCGCAGAATTCCATCGTCTCCACGGCCTCCGCCGTGGCGGGAAGCGTCGATATGCTGAACGCTCCCGAGGCGCGGACAAGCTGCATGGTGTGGGATTTCTCGCGCAGCGCGAAGGCGATCATGGGCGGTTTATGGGACACCGGCGTGACCCAGATGACGGTCGCGAAGCTCGCCTTGCCCTCCGTATCGCACGCGCCGATAAGGCAAACCGGGCGCGGGTCCTGCAGGGCTGCCACATCGCGCCCTTCGACGAGGGGAAGCGACCGAGCGTCGGGTGTTTCGGTTGCCATGGGCGTTCCTTTCATGTTGCGGCGGGAAAGAGGGAAAAGAGAAAGGGGAAACCGCGTGCGGCTTCCCCTTTCTCTTGCGTGCATGCATTATGCGTGGGACGCGGGCTTGCGGCTGTAAGCCCGCGCGTGCGCTTAGTGAGAGCAGATCGGCGCGTCGGGGAGCTCGATGTCGAGCGCGTCGGCGGCGTCCTTGCGCAGTTCCTGAAGCGTGAGGCTGTAGCAGGCGAGCGCGTCGATCCAGCGGCGCAGGCAACGACGGCCTTTCTCCGTGAGCTTGAACAGGCGCTTCGCAGAACCTTCGGCCGGCGTGTCCCATTCCGAGGTGACGAGCCCCGCTTCCTCCATGCGTTTGAGCGCGCGATACACGCCGGTCGCGTCGGGCTTCTTTCCTCCGAACATGGGGGAGTTCGCCGCCTTCTGCACGATGATGTAGCCATGCAGCGGCGTGTCCGACTGCGCAAGAAGGGTCAAAATGGTGGGCTGAGAGAGGCGATTAAGCGATTTCCCCAGTTCAGCGCACTCTTTCAAGTCGTCATC
>CAKTSW010000329.1 GCA_934613165.1 uncultured Ellagibacter sp. | reverse complement strand
CCGCCAGGTGGTCGAGCGCGACAACCGCCGCATGCGCGCCTCGCTTGCCCGCGGCATCGTGACCGCGTGCATCGCCGTCGTCATCATGAGCGCGGTGACGGTGTTCATCGTCGGCGGCAACGCCTGGTTCGGCATCACCCCGGGCACGCTCGTGCTCATGTTCACGTACACGTACACCGTGACCAATCAGTTCAACTTCATTAATAACGGCCTGCAGAAGTTCAACCGCGCGTTCGGCGACGCGAGCGGCATGACGCAGGTCCTCGACGAGCCCCGGCTCGTGGCCGACCTCCCGGGCGCGCCCGACTTGAAGGTGGCCGGCGGCGCCATCGACTTTTGCGACATCGGGTTCTGGTATGCCGACGGCAACGCGAGAACGCGCGTGTTCGAGGATTTCAACCTGCATATTTCCGCAGGCGAGCGCGTCGGGCTCGTCGGCATGAGCGGGGCGGGGAAGACCACGCTCACGAAGCTTTTACTGCGGCTGTCCGACATCCAGGAGGGGCGCATCCTCGTAGACGGGCAGGACATCGCGAAATGCACGCAGCAATCGCTTCGCCGCCAGATCGCCTACGTCCCGCAGGAATCGCTTCTGTTCCACCGCACCATCGCCGAGAACATCGCCTACGGCCGCCCCGAGGCCACGATGGAGGAAATCCGCGAGGCGGCGCGGCTCGCCAACGCGCTCGAGTTCATCGAGCGTCTGCCCCAGGGCTTCGGCACCGTCACGGGCGAGCGCGGCGTGAAGCTCTCAGGCGGGCAGCGGCAGCGCATCTCCATCGCCCGCGCGCTTCTGGCCGACTGCCCCGTGCTCGTGTTGGACGAGGCCACGAGCGCGCTCGACTCGGAAAGCGAACAGCTCGTGCAGGATGCGCTCTCCACGCTCATGCGCGGGCGCACCTGCATCGTTGTGGCGCACCGCCTGTCCACCGTGGCGAGCCTCGACCGCATCGTCGTGCTCGACGGCGGGCGCATCGTGGAGGACGGCCCGCACGACGAGCTCGTCGCGTGCGGCGGCGAGTACGCGAACCTGTGGAATCGCCAAACGGGCGCGTATCTGGAATAGGGGGCGGCCCGTCGGCTCCCTGCTGGGCTCTCCCCGAGTTTCTGCCGACTCGCTGTTTTTTGGCCGCGTGCGCCCCGTCGCGTGCAAGAATCGAGGAAACCCGTGCGCTCTTTGCTTCGAGCGCGAAAAACGCAGGAGGAACTTCCCATGAGCGAAGACAGACCGCGCCGCCCGATGCGCCTTGCCGGGCGCGAGGTGAAAGGGCCGGCGCAGCTGCACGACATCGTCGAGGCATGCCAGACGGTGCGCATCGGCGCCGTCGACGCCGAGGGCATGTTCATCGTCCCCATGAGCTTCGGCTACGACTGGGCCGACCCGGCCGACCTTGGCGGGGCGGTGCGCCCGCGGCTCGCGCTTTGGGTCCACTCGGCGTGCGAAGGCCGCAAAGCCGACCTGTTCGACACCGAGCCTACCGTCGCGATCGAGATGGACGTGCAGGAAGGCGTCATCGAGGGCAGCTACGCCTGCGCGTACTCGTATGCCTACCGCTCGATCATGGGGACGGGGACGGTGCACCGCATACAGTCGCCCGAGATGAAGCGCTACGGGCTCGAGCGGATCATGGCGCACCTCGCACCGGGGGCGTCCGCCGGGTTCACCGACCAGGCGCTTGCTCGCACGAAGATCTACTGCATCGACGTGGAGGAATTCACCGGCAAGCAGCGCATGTAGCCGCCCGCGGGGGCGAGAGCTGACGCCTGCGCCCCGCACGCTTTGCGAAACCGCACCCGCCTGCGAACTCGCGGCGGGCCTTCACGAGGGGAACTTTGCAGGGAGAAGCCCTGCGGCAGATAAGAGAAGATGAAGGAGTTTAAACGTTATGTTTCGCGTGAACCACGCCATCTTGCACGTTTTCGACTTCGTGAGCTGCGTCAACGTGTTTTCGGAAGAAGAGCTCGACCTTTCGAGCAAAAACGTCAAGTCCTACGTCATGCGCATCGCGAAGCACGCGCTCGGCAACCTGGACAACAGACGCGGCGAGTTCGCCGAGGACTCCGGATTCAAGGGCGAGCTTGCCGACTACCTTTCGGGCAACCTGCCCTTCGTCGACCTGTCACGCCAGATCGCGGGGTTCATCGGAAGCGAGCTCGGGCGCATGGAGGACCCCTCGTCGTGCGACTTGCTCGTCGTCGACTTCGAAGACGAGCCCCGCGCCCCGAAAATCGACGCGGAGGAGGTCGCCGGCATGACCGAGGAGGAAGCGGCCGCCGCCCAAGCGTCGCTCAACGCGGCGTACGCCGGCCGCGCGGCGCGCTACTTCGGGCTCATGCTGCTCGAAAGCCGTCCCGCGTTCATGCACGAGGTGGGCCGCTCGGACGCGGGTGCTACGGTGAACAGCATCGAGCGCCACCACGCCATCCTGCCGAGCCCCTCGCAGAAGATCGCCTCGTTCGCGCTTGTCGATGTGCGGACGATGGCGGTGCACTTCGTCGACAAGCCGCGCACGATCGCCGGCGAAGAACGCTGGCTTTTGCCGGAAGGCCTTTTGCAGTGCTCGATGGAGGCGTCGAGCAAGGAGGTCTTCGACACGACGATGCGCATCGTGGAGGAAGTCGCCGAGGAA
>CAKTSW010000328.1 GCA_934613165.1 uncultured Ellagibacter sp. | reverse complement strand
CTTTCCACCGTCATCGGGATCTTCGAGAACGTCGCGGCGTTCGTCATCGACGAATGGGGAATCGACCGCAGCCATGCCTGCATCGGGGCCGGCGTCGTGCTCATGGTGTTGTGCCTGCCGTGCGTGCTCGGCTTCAACGTGTGGTCCGGCTTCCAAGTGCCCGGCATCGGCGACGTGCAGAGCCTCGAGGATTTCCTGCTCTCCAACACGATCCTGCCCATCGGGTGCCTCGTCTTCATCGCGTTCTGCACCTCGAAGCGAGGCTGGGGCTGGGAAAGCTTCATCGCGGAGGCGAACACGGGCGAAGGGTTGCGCTTCCCTCGACGCGCCTATGCGTACGTGAAGTACGTGCTGCCCGCCGCGATCGTCGTCGTCTTCATCGCAGGCTACGCCCCCGTGGTGGCCACATGGATTGGAATCCTGGTGCGATAGCTAGCGACGAAGCAAATTTCACGCGAAATCGTGGCTTAAGACGATGTCCCCGCAGTGGGCGCCGCGCGAAACGCGCTCCACCCACGCGCGTAGAATCTTCCCCTCGCGAACCTCCACCTTCGCCACGCTTCGATGGAAGCCGCCGCGCGGGCGGCAGGGAGACCCCGGGCACACGATGAGACTCGCGGGCCGCACTTCCTTCCCCACAACGATTTCGGGGATGTGGGTATGCCCGTGCACGCACACGTCCGGCAGCGGGTCGCCCGGAGCAAGCGCCCCCGAACCGGCGAACGTTATGCGCACGTCCTGCGGGTAGTGGGCCACGAGAAAGCGCACACCCTCGACGCAGGGGCGCGCGAAGCGCCCCACCGCCGCGCCGTATTCGTTGAAGTCGTTGTTCCCCAGAACCGCGCAGACGGGCGCAAGCGTTTCAAGCTCTGCCAAGATAGCGGGGGCGCATATGTCGCCCGCATGGATGATGAAGTCGCAGTCGGCGAGCGCATTGTACGCCTCAACAGGTAAAACACCATGCGTGTCGGAAATGATGCCGATCCGTTTCATGCGCCTCGCCCCCGTTTCTCGAATCGCTTTGCGAAAAGGATACCGTGCTTTGCCCCGCCTGTCAGGCGAAAGAAAACCGCATTCTGCTTCTTTACGATTATCTAAGTCGATATCACTCAAGTTACCTTCTATGAAATGTGTCAGATTTGTGACGCGTTAGCACTCTCGCTTGACGACTGCTAAACGGGTGACTATAACGATAGTCGAACCAAGGAAAGGGGCCCTCGAGAGGGGCTCCAAACGAGAGGCTCGAGAAAACGAGCCCCTAAAGAAACAGGAGATGACAATGATGACGATGCTTATGCCGACTCGCCGCAACTTCTTCAACAACCTGATGGCCGATCCGTTCGACGCCTTCTTCGACACCCCGTTCGCTCCGACCACCAAATCGTCCTCTTCGCTGATGCGCACGGACATCAAGGAACACGAGGGCGGCTTTGAGATGACCATCGACCTTCCGGGATTCAAGAAGGAAGACGTCGAAGCCGAGCTGAAGGACGGCTACCTCACCGTCAGCGCCGAGACCAAGTCCGAAACCAACGAAGGCGACGAGAAGAAGGGCACCTGGGTACGCAAGGAGCGCTTCACCGGTTCTTGCAGCCGCACCTTCTACGTCGGCGAGGATGTTAAGGAAAGCGACATCAAAGCCCGCTTCGAGAACGGCACGCTGATTGTCGACATCCCGAAGCCGCAGCCGCAGCCGAAGATCGACGAGAAGAAGACGATCGCCATCGCATAACCTAGCCTTTTCCGCTTACCATTCTTCTTTCCTTCTCTCTCACGTAAGCGCCGCGCATGAGTCCGACATGCGCGGCAGAAGGGCCTCGCAGCTCATCCCTCTGCGAGGCCCCTTTTTCATGCCGTTCTTTTCGAGAAAGCGCAGGGGGCCGCAATCCATCGAACGTCCGAGGGACATCGCCGAGCGGTATCATGTTCGTAAGCACATCACAACCGCATGCAACCAAGGAGGAAGAACTGTGGACGCGAAGACAACCGATACGATTCCCCAGCTCAAGGGTATAAAACAGGTGAGTGAGGGGTGGATCAACAAGTACATCCTCACCTACACGCTGCCCGATGGGAGCGAATACGACTACGAGACGGCCTCGCGCAAGAAGCTCGAAGCCTACAAGGCCGAGCTCATCGGCAACGCGCAGGGGCGCACCACACCGGCCGACGCGGTGTGCATCGTCCCGCAAACCGAAGAGGGCACGCTGCTTTTGATCCGCGAGTTCCGCTACCCGCTCAACTCGTGGTGCATCGCGTTCCCCGCGGGGCTTATGGAAGCCGGCGAGGACATCGAGGCATGCGTCGACCGCGAGCTTCAAGAGGAAACGGGCTACCGCCTGCGCCGAGACGTCGAGCAGCCGGTGCGCCCCCTTTCCCAGCCGGGGTTTTCCTCGACCGGCCTGACCGACGAGACGGTGCAGGTCGTGTTCGCCCAGGTGGAAAAGGCGGGCGAGGCAACGCCTGAGGAAAACGAGCTCATCCGCCCGTTCGAGCTGGAAATCAAGGACGTGCGCCGCTTCCTCGACGAGGACGAAACGCTCATCGGCACGCGTGCGCAGCTTATCCTGGAGCTGTTCGCGGCGAAGGCCTAAAGGCCGGCCGGGGCGCTACTCGGACGCGCGCTCGGCG
>CAKTSW010000327.1 GCA_934613165.1 uncultured Ellagibacter sp. | reverse complement strand
GCCGAGCAGGCGCGCCGCGGCGACGATCTTGTCCTCGGGCACCCAGGTGATTTCCGACACGCGCTTGGCGTCGAACTCGGCGGCGCGGGCGGCCAGCTCGTCGAAGCCGTAGCACCACTTCTCGACGAACTCATGGTCGTAGAGGTCTTCCTCGATGATGACCTTCATCATGCCGAGCGCGAGGGCAGCGTCGGTACCGGGGCGGACGCGTAGGTGAAGCTCGGATTTCGATGCGAGCCACGTGACCTTCGGGTCGACGGTGACGATCTTCATGCCGCGCTTCATGAGGTCGATCACCCAGTGGCCGTAGAATCCCTCGATGTTCGACTTCAAGGGATAGTTGCCCCAGATGAACATGACTTCGGGCACCTCGTAGTCGGGATGGTCGTAGCGCTCGGGGAATTGCTGGGCGGCGTCAGGGATCCAGGGAGCGCCCGTCGTCGCCGCCATGCCGGCAATGCGCGGCAGATAGCATGCCTGCCCCGAAAGAAGGCCCGTGTAGTTGGGGCTGCCGAACGACCAGCACAGACGCGTGATGTACGCGGCGATGTCGCGGCCCGTGCCCTGGGCGAAGATGACGGACTCGGCGCCGTACCTCTCCTTCATGTCCATGAACTTCTCAGTGATGAGGTCGTACGCCTCGTCCCATGTGATGCGCTCCCACTTATCAAGCCCACGGTCTTCGCGGGCGCGCTTCATCGGGTAGAGCAGGCGGTCTTTGTGGTTGGTCACCTCGGGTGCGTCGATGCAGCGCATGCACAAACGACCGTCGGTCCACGGGTCCTCCGGGTCGCCTTCGCATTTCACGAACTTGCCGTCCTTGTCGGTGTACATGATGACGCCGCAGCCAAGGTGGCAGCCCGGACCGGTCCAGGCGCAACCGCGCGTCACGTCAAGGTCGCCCTCGGTGTACTTGAACGGCTTCTCATGCTCGACGACATGATACTTCTCCCCCATGATTCCTCCTCTGAATCGCATACGCACGGGGCTTCCTCTTAAGCCCCCTTCCCTCAAGGTTCGCATCGGCGGGTTAAAACGATCCACGAGGGGAAGCGCGTATTCGCTTGCCCCGACAATAGGAGCCACGTATTATGGAAAAAATCGCCCGATAGAGCGGTTTTTGAAAAGCCTCATCGGCTTTATGGGGGATAGAGGGGACGGATGAGACTATGGAAAAAAGTATGAGAGGCAAAGTTGAGCCAGGTCAGGGCACTGATTTATTGCAGGTTGCCGCGTTTTCCTGCGGACTTTCCCTCTTTTGGTGCTGCTTGTTCGCAGGGCTTGCGCCCTTCGGCGCGCCCAAGGGGATCTCGTTCGTCTGGTGGGGATCGATCGCTTGCCACATCGCGTTCTTCACGTGTTTCGCGCTGTTTTCCTGCTTTGTCGCGCATCTTCCGTTCGGCGTTATGGGCAGGCAGGTGTCGAACAACGCGAAGATGCTCGTCGCGGTAAGCGCCGCCGCTTTCGCAGCGTTCGGTGCGGCGACGGGCGCGGGGCTCGATATCCCCGTATGGGTCAGAATCGCCGTAAAAGCGCTCGGGGGCGTCGGCGCCGCGTGCCTGCTTTTCCTCTGGGTCCCCTGCATCGCCCTGGTCGGGCGGGAAACTCTGATCGCATCGCTTTCCGCTTCGGCCATCGGGGGCAGCGTCTTCGCCCTCGGCTTGGACGCTATGGAAGGAGGCGCGCCGTGCTTCTTTCTTGCAGCAGCTGCGCTCGCGTGCCTCGGGCTTGCCGAGCTGGTAAGGCGAAGCGACATGGAAGCGGTTACGGAAGACGGGGGCCGTCCCCCTCGCCCTGCGGGCGACGCCGGCATCTCGCTTGACGAATCGCGCAAGAACGCGCAGCTATCGTGGGCATTCGGCATCATCAACGTCATCTACGGCGTCGTGTTCGGCGTCGGCGCGGGAAATATCCTCCAGGTGGGGAAAGGCATGGCGACGTCGTTCGGCTGCGCGTTGCTTCTGGCAATCGGCGCCGCGGGTGCCTACCTGTTCGCGCGAAGATCGCACGGGCGCGTGCAGCAAAGCACCGTTTTGAGGATGCTCTTCCCCGTTTTCGTCGTGGCGCTCGTCCCGCTGTCGTTCACGAGCAGCGAGGGCTGGCTCTTCACCGGGTGCAACCTGCTCATCTTGGGGTGCTTTTCCTTCTTGGTGCTGGTAAGCATCGCGTTCGAGATCAAGGGGGCGCACGAGCGCGGCGCGGCGCCCTTGTACTTCGTCGGCATGAGCCAGACCACGCTCGCCGGCGGAATCGCCGTCGGGTTCGCGCTCGATTTGATTCCCGGCCTGACCGGGGTGTTCAGCCCGAACGTCCTTTCGGCCGTGGCGCTCGCGCTCGTAATCGCGCTGGCGGTGCTCACCACGCTCACGCAAAGCCGCATGGTCGACGCTCAGGCGGAAGCGGACGCCGCCGTGGCGCAGGCACGCGCAATCGCAGAGCAGGCGGAGCACGGACGTTGGAAAACGCGCTGCGCCGACGTGGCCGAGCGGGCGAAACTCTCTGCACGTGAAACGGAGGTGTTCATGTTTTTGGCCAAAGGGCGCGGCACCGAGCACATCCAGAACAAGCTCGGCATCTCGAGCCACACCGTGAAAACGCACACGTACAACGTGTACAAGAAGCTCGGCGTGAAGAACCGCGAGGAGCTGCTGGA
>CAKTSW010000326.1 GCA_934613165.1 uncultured Ellagibacter sp. | reverse complement strand
AGCTCGTGCGTATCGAGGGCGGCCGCGACTTCGCCGACGCGAGCATCGGGCAGGGGTCGCTTTCCTCCTACGCCGGGTTCGTGGAATTCGTCGTGCCGCAGGCGCACGAGATAGAAGCCATCGAGCAGGCATTTCTCGCCAAGGCGCGCGAAACCGTCGGGTCGCTCGAGCCCTATCGCGCCGAGCGCCTTTACGGGGTCGGCGGCACGGCGCGCGCCGCGGCGAAGCTCTACGCCGCCCTTCAAGGGGAAGGCACCCGGCCCAAAGTGCTCACGCCCGCGCACTTCGACGCGATCGTCGACGAGCTTGCGCACGACCCCTCCGCCTTCGCTCATGCGGCCGCGCGCGCCGTGCCCGAGCGCATCCACACGGTGATGCCCGGCTGCGTCATCCTGCGCACCCTCATGCGCGAGCTGCACGCGCGCGAGCTCGAGGTGTGCAAGCGCGGCGTGCGCGAAGGGTACCTCATCGAGCGCATGCTCGCGTAAGGCGCGCCCGCCCCGTAAGCGCGCGGGCAAAAGAGGGTAAAGGCTTTGTAACGGCTCGCCGAGTGCCCAGGTGCGCGCGTTATCATGGAAGCATCGCGGCAAACCGCGCCGCATACCGCGGCGTGCCCGTTTTCGTCCGTTTTAGGAGAATGCAATCGTGAAGAACCCCCTTCCCGCTTCGGCGGCCCAGATCGTCCCGGCGGCAGGACTCCCCGCGCCCTACCTGCAGAACCGCGAGCTCTCGTGGCTCGATTTCAACGAGCGCGTGCTCGACCAGGGCGCCGACGAGTCGGTCCCGCTGCTCCAGCGGCTGAACTTCATCTCCATCTTCTGGAGCAACCTGCAAGAGTTCTTCATGGTGCGCGTCGGCAGCCTGACGGACTTGTCCCTGGTGAAGAAGCATATCGTCGACTCGAAGTCGAACATGACGCCCGCCGAGCAGCTGCACGCCATCTACGCGCGCACCCGCGAGCTGTACCCCACCTACGAGCGGACCTACGAGCAGGTGCGCACGCTTCTGCATGAAGTCGGCGTCACGCACGTTCGCCCGGCCGACCTCACCGAGGAACAGCGCGCCTACCTTGCCGACTACGCCCGGGTGAACGTGATGCCGTTCCTGTCGCCGCAGATCATCAACGCGCGGCACCCCTTCCCCCACCTGGAAAACGGCGCGATCCACATCGTCGTGCGCCTCGACGAGGAAGCCGACAACGACTCCGGCAAAAAGCCCAAGAAGGACAAGAAGAAGGGCAAGAAGGACAAAGCCGCGAAGGCCGCGGTGAAAGCCGCCGAGCAGTCGCAGAACGTGGGCGCCGAGGGGACCATGCTCGGGCTCATCCCCCTGCCCCGCCAATGCGAGCGCGTCGTGGCGCTGCCCGGCGACGGCATGCAGTTCATCCTGCTCGAGCACGTGGTGGAGATGGTCGCCGACAAGGTGTTCTCCATGTACACGGTCAAGCACACCAACATCATCTGCGTCACCCGCAACGCCGACATCGACGCCTCCGAGTCGACCGACGAGAACGACGAGGACTACCGCGAGCACATGAAGCGCATCCTGAAGAAGCGCGCGCGCCTCGCCCCCGTGCGCCTTGAAACCGAGCGCGAGCTTTCGGACACGGTCGAATCGCTTTTACTCGACAAGCTCAACCTGAAGAAGCACCAGGTCTACACCACGTCCGTGCCGCTCGACCTAAGCTTCACCTGGGGAATCGAGAAGCACCTTCCCGAAAAGAAGCGCGCCGCCTTAACATATGCGCCCTTCACCCCGCAGTGGCCGGCGTGCCTCGACCGCACGCGCCCCGTCATGGACCAGGTGATGGAAGGCGACGTGATGCTTTCCTACCCCTACGAGAGCATGGACCCGTTCGTGCAGCTGCTGCGCGAGGCGTCGCGCGACCCGCGCGTCATTTCCATCAAGATCACGCTGTACCGCCTGGCGCGCCAGTCGCACCTGGCCGAAGCGCTCATCGATGCCGCCGAAGCCGGCAAGGAAGTCACCGCGCTGTTCGAGCTGCGCGCGCGCTTCGACGAGAGCAACAACATCGAGTGGTCACAGCGCTTCGAGGAAGCGGGCTGCAACGTCATCTACGGGTTCCGCGACTACAAGGTGCACAGCAAAATCTGCTGCATCACGCTGCAGACCGACAACGGCCTCACGCACATCACGCAGCTCGGCACGGGCAACTACAACGAGAAGACCGCCAAGCTCTACACCGACCTGTCGCTCATCACAACGAGCCCGAGCATCGGGCGCGACGCGATGGAGTTCTTCCGCAACATGGCGCTCGAAAACGTTTCCGACAACTACGACGTGCTGTGGGTAGCGCCTTTGCAGGTGAAGCCGCTCATCCTGAAGAACATCGACGAGCAGATCGAGCTCGCGCGTGCGGGCAAGCCGTGCGGGCTGTTCTTCAAGACGAACTCCGTCACCGACAAGGACATCATCGACAAGATCGCCGAGGCCTCGCAGGCGGGCGTGAAGACGGTCATGCTCGTGCGCGGCATATCGTGCCTGGTCCCCGGCGTGGAAGGCTACACCGAGAACGTGCGCGTGGTTTCCATCGTGGGACGGATGCTCGAGCACAGCCGCATCTACGGCTTCGGCGCGCACGACGACATGAAGATCTACCTCGCGAGCGCCGACCTCATGACGCGCAACATGGA
>CAKTSW010000325.1 GCA_934613165.1 uncultured Ellagibacter sp. | reverse complement strand
GGCCAATTCTACACCGCCGCCGCCAACTGGGCCGTCGCCAACAAGGTGATCACCGGCATCGTGCGCGAGGACGGCTCGCCCGACTTCGCGGCGACCGAGGACGTGGCCTTCGAGCAGCTCGTCACCATCCTCACGCGCATCGGCGCGGCCGACGGCGAGGTCGCCGCGGCCGGCGCCGACCTGTCGGCCTTCCTCGACGGCGACGCCGCGTCATCCTGGGCGGCCCCGTCCCTCAAATGGGCCGCCGACAAGGGGCTCGTCGAGGGCTACGACACCGCGGCGGGCAGGCTGCTTGCGCCCGGCGAGGACGTCGCCCGCGAGCGCGCGGCGACCGTTCTCATGCGAGCCTTCGGGCTGGGGGTACTGAGGTAGCCCGGGGCGCTTAGGGGCCGCCGGCGCGATGGGGGGCGAGGCCTCGCGGGGCAGCGAGCCTCGCCCTCTCGGTGCCCGGGGTGCGAGCCCGCCCCCGCCCCGCCGTCGGCCAGCCGTCCTCTTTCGGCGCGGCCGCGGGGATTCGCCCCTTCCGGCGGCCTGCCCGCCGGCCCTTGCGGGGCTCGGGCGCGAGCCCGCTCCCCGCCCCGCCGCCCCGGCCGAGCGCTTCCCGGCCGCGAGCGGCGGGCAACGGCGGGTTTGCAAAACGCGAAGGACCCTAACAACGGTTTTCCCGAGCAAAATGGCGGCTTGCGACGGGTTTGCGAACGCCCGTGGCGGGGCGGGGCGGCTTTGCGAGGGAGCGTTGGCGGCTTACGACGGTTTTGCGGGCGCCCGGCGCGCGAGCCGCCCGCAAACCCGTCGCAGGCCGCCACGGGAGGGCGGATTTCCCGAAAACGCTCGTCGCCCGATTTGCAAACCCGTCGCAAGTCGCCATTTCGAGGATTTTTTCTGGCATGCGGCTCTCTTCCGACGCGTAAACCCGCCGCATCCGCTCCGGTTGATTTTTATTGTTGGCCGGACGCTTGCGAAAACCTTGCGAAACGAAGAGCCCGGCACCGCGAATCGAACTGCGGTTGTCGGGCTCTTCGGCATTATGCGCGACTCCCACATTCTTCCCGCGAACTTTGTGCGTGACTCCCACATTTTTCCCACGAACTTCGTGCGTTATTTGCACATTTTTCGAAGATAATTGATATACTGCCAGGTACCCGATGCGATGAAAGCGAGGCTTTGCTATGCACAGATTGCTTACGAGTGAGCTTAAAGCGTGGAAGTCGAGTCCGAATCGCAAGCCCTTGTTGTTGCGTGGCGCGCGGCAAACGGGAAAAACATGGCTTATGGAAGAATTCGCTAAGCAAGAATACCGCGACTTCGTCAAAATCGACTTCATGTACGACGAATCAGCGCGTGCGATTTTCGACCAGGACCTCGATCCCAAACGCATTATTCGGCAGATCGAGCTGCGCTGGGGCTGCGAGATCAGCCCGCAAAACACGCTCATCATTTTCGATGAGATTCAGGAAGCGCCTCGCGGTCTCACCTCGCTTAAGTATTTCTGCGAGAACGCGCGCGAGTACCATGTTATTGCTGCTGGATCGTATATGGGAATGGCGTTGCGCCGCAAAGGCGAGTCGTTTCCCGTCGGCAAAGTAGATCAACTCACGCTGCATCCTCTTTGCTTTTCGGAGTTTTTACGTGCTACTGCGGGAAACCCGCTTGCCGACGCGCTCGAAAGCGGCGACATGCAGGATTTGGCGTTCTTGGCGGATTCGCTCGAGCGACGGCTCGAGGAATATTTCGTGGTGGGTGGTATGCCCGAAATCGTGGAGTCATTCCGGCAAAATGGCGACATGGTTGAAGCTCGGCGCTTACAGCTCGGCATTCTCGACAGCTACGATGCCGATTTCGCAAAACATGCTCCTGGACGAATCCTTGAGCGCATGCGCCTGGTGTGGAGATCCCTGCCTGGGCAATTGGCGCGAGAGAATAAGAAGTTCGTGTATGGTGCGGTTCGTCCTGGAGCGCGCGCTCGCGATTTTGAAGAATGCTTGCAGTGGCTCGCCGATTACGGCGCAGTGGAAAAGGTTCCACGCGTTTCTGCCCTTCGCGTGCCGCTTAAAGGTTACGAAGACCTCTCTTCGTTCAAACTGTTCGGTGTCGATGTTGGCCTGCTTGGCGCGTTGGCTGATCTCGATCCTGCTGCGGTGTTGGACGGATCGCGTCTGTTCACCGAATTCAAAGGCGCGCTGACTGAACAATATGTCGAACAAGAATTGGTGCGCTTGGGGTATTTGCCCGCATATTGGTCCTCGGAAAAGGGCATGTCGGAAACGGATTTCTGCATCGAATTAAGTGGGGGCGCATTGCCTATTGAAGTGAAGGCCGGCGAAAATCTACGCTCGAAGAGCCTTCGAGTGGCCTGCGAGAAGTTCGGACTCGAGCATGCGCTGCGAACATCGCTTTCGCCCTATCGCAACGACGGCTGGTTGACGAACGTACCGCTGTGGGCCGTGGGGCAATTCCAGAAGCTGCTGGGGTAGGGTGAGGCAAAGGGCCGCTGTGTTCTTTCGGTAAAGGTCGGCTCCGGTGTGGGCGGGTCTTGTCCTTTCTGGGGTTTGGGGGCATGGGCCGGTTGGATCCGTGCTTCAGCGCGCGTTTTCCGGTCGCAAATGGCGGGCAACGGCGGGTTTGCAAACCCGTCGCAAGCCGCCATTCCAAGGG
>CAKTSW010000324.1 GCA_934613165.1 uncultured Ellagibacter sp. | reverse complement strand
AACTTGCGGAGCACCACGTAAGCGGGCAGCTGCGCGTGGCGCCCGAACACGTTTCGCACGGCGTCCTTTCCTGCATGGGAAAGCCCGACCACGCGATCTACGAGCAGTTCGTTCGCCTTTTCGAGGAAGAGAACGCGCGCGCCGGCAAGAAGCAGTTCATCGTGCCGTATCTCATGTCCTCGCACCCTGGGTCGACCATGAAAGAGGCGGTTGAGCTCGCCGAGTTCGTGCGCGACATGGGCTTCAACCCCGAGCAGGTGTCGGATTTCTACCCGACGCCCGGAAGCCTTGCCACGGTGATGTACTACACCGGCGTCGACCCGCGAACGATGGAACCGGTCTACGTGCCGAAGAACCCGCACGAGAAGGCGCTGCAGCGCGCGCTCATCCAGTACCGCGACCCGAAGAACCGCGAGCTCGTGCGCGAGGCGCTTGTGAAGGCCGGCCGCACCGACCTCATCGGATACGACAAGAAGTGCCTGGTGAGGCCCGAGAAGCGGGAAAGCAACGGGGGTCATGGCGGTCGTGGGAACCGTTCCCGTGAGGAAGGCCGCGGAGGCAAGCGGGAACGAGGCTCACGTCCGCGCGGGCAATCGCAGGGGAAGAAGGACCAGCCGGGTCGTGGCCAGGGGAAGGGCCGTCGCTGAGTTCGCGGTCGTGTTCCCGGCGTCCTCCCGCTTCCTGTCTTCCTCATCGCTTCGCAGCCTACAAGGGTGCAGATCGCGGCTGCGCCAACTTCTGAGGCGCGATGAAGAAGGCAGGAAGCGGGAGGACTTGGTGCACCCGGGCTGAGACGAAGCAGCTCCCGGGGCGGCGGGCTCCCTCTGCCGCGCCTCAGAAGTCGGCATGTTCCCAAGCGGAATAACTGTAGGCTGCGAAGCGGAAGAGGGGGTCCGCCGCCCCGGGAACGGACGGGTCGTCCCGTCGATGCAGTTCTTCTGCAATATACGTCGCGTCTTTCGCTATCGATTACAATCAATAAGTTGCGTCGATAGGGCTTTCCAAGGCCGCTTACATCCGAGTGAGGACACGCATGGATTTGCATATAGCGAAGCGCACCGCACCGCTGGTGCTTCTCGATATCGTCGCCACGTACGTGGCGTATTGGCTGGCTTCTATGCTCACGAACGTCTACGACGAGGTGTTCGTGAGCAACGAGATCTTCTTCATCCTCGGCATCTTGGCCGTCGTCAACGTCGTCATGATGGGGGCCTTCCGCCTGTACAACAACCTCTGGGAATACGCGAGCGTCGACGAGGCGATTCAAGTCGTGTTCTCCGTCGTGCTGTCTACCCTGGTCGGAGCGGTGTTCTTGTGGATAATCGACGTGCGCCTTCCCATCCGCGTGTTCATCGGGTCGGCCATCCTGCTCGTGTTCATCATGGGAGCCTACCGCATGGTGTGGCGCCTTATGCGCAGCCGCAAGCGCGCGTTCTCGGGCAACGGCATGGAACGCCCCCGTACCCTCGTCGTCGGAGCCGGCGAAACGGGTTCCCTCACCATCAACCGCATGTCCACGAAGGACCCGAACATGCCCGGCATTCCCATCGTCGCGACCGACGACGACCCGACCAAGCGCGGCCTGCGCATCCATGGCGTGAAGGTGGAGGGATCGACCGACGACATCATCGCGCTCGTGAACAAGTACGACATCCAACAGATCGTCGTGGCCATCCCGTCGGCGACGCCGAGCGAGCGCAAGCGCATCTACAAGGTGTGCACCAAAACCGACTGCACGCTCAAAACGCTGCCGAACATCCGTGATTTGCGCATCGACGAGCTCGGCGACGTGGCCCTGCGCGACGTCGATGTGACCGACCTTTTGGGACGTGAGGAAATCCAGCTCGACATGCGCATTGCGTACGCCTACGTCGCCGGCGAGACGGTGCTCGTCACGGGCGGCGGCGGGTCGATCGGAAGCGAGCTGTGCCGCCAACTCGCGAAGGTGGCGCCGCGCCGCATCGTCATCTTCGACATCTGCGAGAACGACGCCTACATGCTTCGCCAGGAGCTTCTGCGCGAATACAGCGACCTTGAGGTCGACATCGAGATCGGCAGCATCTGCAACGACCGGCGCGTGACCGAGCTGTTCGAAAAGTACCGCCCGTCTGTGGTGTTCCACGCCGCGGCGCACAAGCATGTTCCGCTCATGGAGGTGTGCCCGCGCGAGGCCATCGAGAACAACGTGTTCGGCACGCTCAACGTCGTCCGCGCGGCCGACGCGTTCGGGGTCGAGCACTTTACGTTCATCTCCACCGACAAGGCCGTGAACCCGACAAGCGTCATGGGCGCCACCAAGCGCATGGGCGAGATGGTCATGCAGTACTACGCCCGCACCTCGAAGACCGTGTTCGCCGCCGTGCGCTTCGGTAACGTGCTCGGCAGCAACGGCAGCGTGATTCCCCTGTTCAAGAGGCAGATTGCGGCGGGCGGCCCTGTCACGGTGACCGATCCGGACATCGAGCGCTTCTTCATGACCATCCCTGAAGCGGTGCAGCTCGTCATCCAGGCGGGCGGCATGGCGAAGGGCGGCGAGATCTTCGTGCTCGACATGGGCGAGCCCGTGAAGATCGCCGATTTGGCGAAGAACCTCATCCGCCTTTCCGGTGCGCACGTGAGCATCACCTACACGGGCCTGCGCGACGGCGAGAAAATG
>CAKTSW010000323.1 GCA_934613165.1 uncultured Ellagibacter sp. | reverse complement strand
GGTGTAGATCGCGTAGGGGTCATACGGCGCGATGAAGTCGGCAAGCACCGCGATGGCGACGATCGCGATAAGCACCACGAGCGCGATGCGCGCGCCGATCGTCATGTTCTTCCAACGTCGGAAGCGAACCTTGCCGGCGTTCGCCTCCATCTTCTTAGTGAGGTTGCCACGAAGTTGAGCCATGGTGCTACACCGTCCTGATTCGCGGATCGATAAGGATATACAGCATGTCGACGATCACGTTGACGATGATGAAGGTGATGGCAACGACGAGGACGACGCCCTGAACGAGCATGACGTAGTTCGAGGTGACGCCCGAGAGGATGGCCATGCCCATGCCCGGAAGCGAGAAGATGACCTCCAAGACCACAGCGCCGCCGATCATGTAGCCGAACTTCAGGCCCAAGACGGTGACCGGCGTGATGAGGGCGTTGCGCAGCACGTTGCGCGCGACGACGGTGCCGTAGGGGATGCCGAAGCCGCGGGCGGTGCGCACGTAGTCCTTGTCGAGCTCCTCGACCATCGACGTGCGGATGATGCGCGTCATCTGGCCGGTCAGGGGCACGGCGAGCGCGATGCCCGGCATCGCCATGCGGGCGAGCCATCCAGCCGGGTCCTCGGTGAGCGCCGGCAGGGCGCCCGACGCGGGAAGGACGTGGAGCATCGAGGAGAACAAAAGGATGAAGAGCACGGCGAGCCAGAACGACGGCGTCGCGATGCATGCGATCGAGAAGATTCGGATCACCTGGTCAGGCCAGCGATCGCGATACAGCGCCGAGATGACGCCCAAGATCGCGCTTGCGATGATGGCGATGACGAAGCCGAAGAAACCGAGCTGCAGCGTGATGGGCAGCGCGGTCGCGATGCGGCCCGACACCGATTGGCTTGCGGGACCGAACGTTCCCAAATCGCCATGGAAGAAGCCGATCATGTAGTTGCAGTACTGCACGACGATGGGGTCGTCGAGGCCGTGTTGGGCGCGGTAAGCTGCAAGCTGGTCCGCCGATGCGTTTTCGCCCAAAGCCGAATAGGCCTGATCGATGGGCGAGAGCGACATCAGGAAGAAGACGAGAACGGTGACACCGAAGATCATGACGGGCAGCCAGATAAGGCGGTTGCCGATCAATCGCAACAGGTTATTCACGAAGTCCCCTCCTTTCGAGTATGGCTCGTAAGAGCTCTCCTTAATTCGTTCGGCTCATCGCGCGCGCAAAGTGCCCACGAACAGCCAACCATACATTATACTGCTAGTTTTTCTTGCCGCATGCTCTCGTGCGCGGCGAACGAGAAAACTAATCGTTTAGCTGCTTTTCGCAGACATGCCACCAGTTGTTGCCCGTTCCCTTGGCGTATTCGCAGCCGACGCAGGGCTTCGTGCAGAACTCGACGGTCTTCATGTCGTCGGTGAGAAGATCCTCGCCGACGTAGGGCGTGCGCGGAAGGGCGGGGCAAGCCTCTTCCATGCCCTTGATGTACATGGCCGCGAGCTGCTTCATGCCGCGGTTCGTGGGGTGCGTGCCGTCGATCGCCTCGTAGTCGTAGCCGAGGGCGGCCGCGTCGACCGGCGTGCACATGTCGGCGTCCGTCGCGGCGTCGACGATAGCCTTGTTGTACTCGTCGACGCAAACGCCGCGGAACCACCGCGGCGAGGTCGACTTCGCGGCTCCCTTCACGCGGCCGGGAAGAAGCGTCGCCGCCCAGATGCGGGCATCCGGCCATTTCTCGTGCATGGACTTGAGCATGCTGCGATACGACGCTGCGAAGTTGCCGACGGTGCCTTCGGGCGCGAGCCCCGCGACTTTCCCCTTGTCGGGGCAGCTTGCCACAAGCTCGGCCGGCGCGTTGGGCGAGCCCCCGCAGATCTGCGCGTAAGCCGAGCCCCAGCCGTAGTCGTTGATGCCGATGTAGATGAGGATGTCGTCGGGCGTCTTGCCGTCCCTCTCAAGCGCGGCGATGCGGCGCTCGCTTCCGCCCTGGGGGAAGGTGTCGCCCTCAAGGACGCAGCCGGACCACGCGGCGTTGGTGAGCAGTTCGCCGCCGAAATGATTGATGACCTGCATCCACCAGGTGTCGTCAAGCGCTTCCACCCCCGTCGCCTTTCGCTGCTCGCCTTGGTAGAAGATGCTCCAGCCTTCGGGGGTTGCGCCCTCGAAGGTGCTGATCGAGTCGCCGTAGACCGAAATGAGCCGTGTCATGCGATGTACCTCTCTCTCCACTTTCACACAAACGTCATCAGTATAGTAGCGAGAGGGCTTTTCGTCGTTTCGCGCTCGTTTCACACAAAAAAAGCCCGCCTCGTTGACTGAGGCGGGCTTTACGCGCGCGATGTCGCGATGATGACGCGGCTCGTTACTTAAGCTTCGCGTCCTGGAAGTACAGACCGGTGGTCGGGCTGGGCTCGAAGCCTTCGATCTTGTCGGCCCAGTAGCCGGTGAGGACCTTCTTGTGGAACAGCGGGTACAGGGGCACTTCTTCGGCGATGATGTCGAAGCACTTGTTGTAGGCCTCCTGGCGCGCGCTTTCCTCGGTCGCCTTGCGAGCCTGGTCGAGGTACTCGTTGAACTCGTGGCACTTGCCGTCGCCGGCCTTGGCCCAGCAGGAACGGCCCTGTGAGCCGAGGGCATGTTCCTTCCTTCCCTACGTCAGCTTATAGATCAGCCGACGC
>CAKTSW010000322.1 GCA_934613165.1 uncultured Ellagibacter sp. | reverse complement strand
GACTGGGACGTCGATCTGGCCGAAAAGGGCGGCTACCCCGACTTCATGCTGAAGGAGATCCACGAGCAGCCGCGCGTCATCCGCGACACGCTCGCCGGACGCCTCGTGAACGGCGCGCTTTCCATCGACGAGCTCGACCTTTCGCCCGAGGAGCTCAACCTCATCGACCGCGTGTACGTCATCGCCTGCGGCACGAGCTACCATGCGGGCCTCATCGCGAAGAACCTCATCGAGGGCTGGGCGCGTATCCCGACCGAGTGCGAGGTCGCGAGCGAATTCCGCTACCGCAACCCCATCATCACGCCGACGACGCTCGTGGTCGCGGTGTCGCAGTCGGGCGAAACCGCCGACACCCTCGCCGCCATCCGCGACGCCCGCGTGAAGGGCGCCCGCGTGTTCGGCATCACGAACGTGGTGGGAAGCCCGGTGGCGCGCGAATCGGACGGCGTGATCTACACGAAGGCGAACAAGGAAATCGCCGTCGCGTCGACGAAGTCGTTCTTGGGCCAGGTCGTGAGCCTGACGCTTTTGGCGATGCTGCTCGCGCAGGCGAAGGGCAAGCTGCGCATGAACCAGATCCGCCTGTTGTTCCGCGAGCTCGCCGATACGGCCGACCAGGTGGAGCGCATCCTGACCGAGTGCAAGCCCGCCATCGAGGAAGCCGCGCGCGCCTGCAAGAACGCGCACGACGCGCTGTTCATCGGGCGCGGCATGGGCGCCGCGATCAGCTACGAGGGCGCGCTCAAGCTGAAGGAGATCAGCTACCTGCACGCCGAGGCGTACCCTGCCGGCGAGATGAAACACGGCCCGATCGCGCTCATCGACGAGGGATTCCCCGTCATCGCCATCGCGACGAAGAGCCCGGTGTACGACAAGGTCGTTTCCAACCTGCAGGAAAGCAAGGCACGCGGCGCGATGATCGTGGCGGTGGCGACCGAAGGCGACGAAGACATCAAGAAGAACGCCGATCACGTGATCTACATCCCCAAGGTGCGCGATGCATTCTCGGCCATCACCGCGAGCGTGCCTTTGCAGTTGTTCGCGCGCGCCATCGCCGTCGAGCGCGGGTGCGACGTCGACCAGCCGCGCAACCTGGCCAAATCGGTTACGGTCGAATAGGGGTCGCGCATGCCGTCACGCAAGAAGGACGCCGTGCGCGCCGCCGAGGAGGCGGTCGCCGCTTCGCTTCCCCCGATCGAGGGGGCGGTGGGGCTTGGCGTCGACATCGTGGAGATCGAGCGCATGAAGCGCATCCTCGAGCGCACACCGTCGTTCGCGCGCCGGGTGTTTTCCTGCGAGGAGTGCTGCTACTGCGACGCGACCGCCGCGCCCGAGGTGCATTACGCCACGCGTTTCGCCGCGAAGGAGGCGGTGGTGAAGGCCCTCGGCACGGGTTTTTCCCGCGGCATCGGCGTGCGGGACATCGAGGTGAAGCGCTCGTCGAAGGGGCGTCCCTACGTGGTGCTTTCCGGCCGGGCCAAGCAAATCGCGCGCGAGATGGGCGTGCGCGAGCTGCCGATCTCGCTGTCGTACACGCACACCGACGCGGTGGCGTGCGCGCTCGCGATCACCGATGATTCCCGCCGCGCGGCCGAAGATCGTAAGGACCCGATGGTGGAACTCGGCCGCCAGTTCAAGGAAGCGCGCGCCATGCTCGACGACATCGACGCGCCGGCGAAGGACGAAGGCGCGGCGGCGCACGCCGAAAGGGCGCAAGCGCAGCCCTGATGCGCAGATAACGGGGAAAGGGCGACGATGCTGATTTGGAAATACTCGGACGCGAAGCTGCGCGCTGCGATGCCGAAGCTTCACGCCGATGCGAACAAGTACACGCGCGGCAAGCTCACGGTCATCGCCGGCAGCAAGCGTTACCCGGGCGCTGCCGCGCTCGCAGCGGTGGCGGGCCAGCGCATGGGGGCAGGTTACACCCAGGTCATCTGCGCTCCGCAAGCGGTTAAGACCGTGCGCGCGGCAAGCCCTTCGCTCGTGGTGCGCTCGTGGAAGAAGCTCCGCGCGGGAGATTTCCCGTGCGTTCGCGAAGGGCACCCCGAGGCATGCGTGGTCGGCCCTGGGTTCGACTCGGAAGACGACGCCTGCGTCGATGTAGCCCTGCGCGCGCTTAAGAAGACGTACGCGCCGTTGCTCGTGGACGGCGGGGCGCTGTCGATTCTTGCCGCCGAGCGCGGGCGGGACCTTCTGCGCCGTCGTTTCGAATGCGGGCTGCAAACGGTGGTAACGCCGCATGCGGGCGAAGCGGTCCGGCTTGCCCGCCCGTTCGGTCTGCCGACGGAGGACCCGTCGGAGCTTTCGCGCCTGCTGTCCCTTGCCTATGGTGCGATCGTGCTGGTGAAGGGGCCGAAAAGCTACGTCTCGGACGGCGAGCAGATCGCAGTCGTGTCCGAGGGCAGCGCCGCGCTTGCCAAAGCGGGCACGGGAGATGTCCTTGCGGGGATGATCGGGGCGCTTCTGGCTCAGGGCGCCGACCTCTTCGACGCGTGCGTTCTTGGGGCGACGCTGCACGCATGGGCGGGTTGCGCCGCCGCCGTCGACCTGACGGAGACGTGCGTGGTCGCGGAGGACGTGCCGCGTTATCTTCCTGCTGCGATCAGGCGGCTTCTGGCGCAAGAGCAAGATCCTCTCGAGACGCTGATTTAGCGCGATGGTG
>CAKTSW010000321.1 GCA_934613165.1 uncultured Ellagibacter sp. | reverse complement strand
GCGAACATCGACATGTATTCCGGGTTCGTGTACTCGATGATGGGAATCCCCGAGGATCTGTACACGCCGCTGTTCGCTTGCGCCCGCATGGCCGGTTGGGCGGCCCATCGGTTCGAGGAAATCGTGTCAGGCAAGCGCATCATCCGCCCCGCCTACAAAAGCACCTGGAGCGGCAGCCGCCCCTATAAACCCATTTCCGAAAGATAGCGGCCGCGGCCCGTTTATTGCCGATATCGGCAATAAACGGGCATTTTTGATACAATAATCCCATCAGGTTCTTGCCGATAAGGAGGTAAAACCCGATGGGATTTCTGTCTGTAGGGGAAATCGCCGAGCTCTGGGGCGTATCCGAGCGAAGCGTTCGCAATTACTGCACGCAAGGTCGCGTGCCGGGCGCTTTTCTAACGGGAAAAACTTGGAGCATCCCTTCCGATGCGGTAAAGCCGGCCCGGACGAACGGCAGGAAACGTGCAGAGAGCCATCTTCTTGCCCGGCTTCGCGAAGAGAAGGCGGGCAAGGTGAAGGGCGGAATCTATCACAAGACTCAAGTTGAGTTCGCCTACAACTCCAACCATATCGAAGGAAGCAGGCTGTCTCTCGACCAAACGAGACTTATCTTCGAAACGGCGACCATCGGTGTCCAAAGCGAGCCTGTGCGCATCGACGACATCGTGGAGGCGCAGAATCATTTCCGCGCTGTCGATTACGTCATCGGCAGCGCGCAGGATCTCCTTTCGGAAGGGATGCTCAAGGAGTTGCATCGTATTCTTAAAACGGGAACCACTGATTCTGGGAAGGACTGGTTTGCCGTTGGGGAATACAAGCGCTTGCCGAATGAAGTCGGAGGTCGAAAAACCACTCTCCCGGACAACGTTGGAAAAGGGATCAGGGCTCTTTTGAAGTCATATGATCCGCGTTCGAAACATTCTCTCGAGGATATTATCGCTTTCCATGTTCAATTCGAATGCATACACCCCTTCCAAGATGGGAATGGACGTGTTGGCAGGCTTGTCATGTTCAAGGAATGCCTCGCAAGCGGTGTGGTGCCGTTCGTCATCGCTGACGACATGAAGGCTTTCTATTATCGAGGTCTCTCCGAATGGGATTGCGAAAAGGGATTTCTCGTCGATACGTGCCTTGCGGCGCAGGATAGGTTCAAGGCGGCGCTCGACTATTTCCGCATTCCCTATAATCGGGATGCGCTCTGACATCATCAAAGGAGAGGATTGCTGCCGTCGCTGTCGCGCTGGCGGCAACTCCCCGTATGTGGCGGTATAATGCCCGCAAGAGAGTACGAGGGGAAGGAAGGGTTTCATGCCGCCGAAGCTACCAAAGGGCAACGTCAGGTTCATGACGGATGAGGATCTTGACGGGTTCACGCTCGACCAGCTGAAATGCCGTGCGTGCAGTGGATACGGCAACTGCGGGTACAAGCAGATGAACATCTACAACGGCAAGGCTGTTTCGATTTGCCAAATGAGAAAGAAAAAGCTGCAATGCGAACGAGACGGAGTCCCGTTCGAGATGTAGGGAACGAAAAACGCCCGGGGAGTCCCGGGCGTATATTTACCTGGCGGAGGAAGTAGGATTTGAACCCACGGAACCTTGCGGCTCAACAGTTTTCAAGACTGCCGCCTTCAACCACTCGGCCATTCCTCCAGTAGCTTTTCGATTATACCAGTCCGCTTACTGCGCTCCAACACGTTTTAGCGCTTCCAGCTTATCCTGTAGTTGCGCGTAATGGTCTTTTTCCTCGGACGTCCATTCTCCGAAGAGGGCTTTTCTCATGGCATCGCTTGCCTTCCCCTGGTCGTTTCTGCTCGAAAAGAGGCATTTCTTCGAACGGTCGTACAACTCTATCGATTCGAAGAGGTCGGTCGTTTCGAGCTCTTCGACATTATCGACAATCGCTTCGATGATCTTTGCGTGATGGGCAGGGTCGGTTGCTCGGGGGATCGTTCCGGCGATGCGCATCTCCTCATATCTGATTTGACAGCTGATAAGCGATATTTCGGGCTTCACTGCCATAAGCGCAAGCGATACGGAATACCCGCGAGACCTAAGGAGCGTTGCGGTTCTGGTGGGAGTTTCTGCGGTTCGAAGTGTTCCCTCGACTATAAGGTTGTAACGCGCTTTTGAAAGGGAATCGACGAGCGCTTCCGTCATCGCTCCAGCCCAAGGTGCGGTGTATTTTACTGAATCGATTCCGAATTCTCGATTGAGCTCGCGGTAGCGAGGATGGGCCGATCGATATTCGTCGCCGTTGATGGGGATGACGTTGTGCTTGAATTTTCGAAGGAAAATTTTATGCAAGGTACTTTTCCCTGCGCCGCTCTGTCCGCCCAGGAGGGTTGCTGATGGCTTTGCTGCGGGTGAAAGAGCCTTTGATGCGGTAAGTTCCGAGATGAGTTTGCCGAGCTTGAGGGAGAAATCTTCCTTGCGGTAAAAACCTGGATCCTCTTTCATTTACGCCGCCTTCGTTGCGGTTCGCTTTGCGATCTGCTTAACGGACAGGACCTTTCCTTTTATTACATTAAAACCTTGACGGGAGTCGTTTTCTTCCCAAAGGATTTCTGCTTTCACCTGCGAAAGATACATGAACAGGTCGTTGAATATCATTGCGGAAACTTCGTCTCCTTTGTTCTCGGCCTCGTCCATGAACCGCAT
>CAKTSW010000320.1 GCA_934613165.1 uncultured Ellagibacter sp. | reverse complement strand
GAGGCGCTCGAGGAAATCGTGAAGGAAGGCTACGAGTCGGTGCAGCGCACCCCCGACTTCCTGCCCGTCCTGAAGGAAAACGGCGTCGTCGACGCCGGCGGCTTCGGGCTCGCCATCTTGGTCGATGCGTTCACGGCGGCGCTTCTGGGCAAGTCCGGCCCGCTCGGAGACGAGCTCGCGCTTGCGCGCGCGGGTGCTGCCCCGAAGGTCGCCATCGAACAGATCAACGACTGGGAAGGCTCCAAGTACACCTACTGCAACGAATTCCTCGTCGATTCCGACGTGCTCGACAAGACAGACGCGCTCGACTTCCTCTCCACGATGGGCGACTGCGAGCTGTGCGTCGGCGAAAAGCCCAAGTTCAAGGTGCACGTGCACTCCAACACGCCCGACAAGGTGCTCCACTACTTCTTGGAGCGCGGCCAGATTTCGGAGGTCTTCATCCACAACATGAAGCTCCAGAGCGTCGAGCGCAACGAGAAGCTCGCCGCCGAGGAACAGCAGCAGGCCACCGAGCGCAAGAACATCGGTTTCGTCGCGGTCGCCGCGGGCGAGGGGATGAAGAAGATCCTTGAGAGCCTGGGCGTCGACGTGGTCGTGTCCGGCGGGCAGACCATGAACCCCTCGACGAAGGACCTGCTCGACGCCGTGGAGCGCGTGAACGCCGACGCGGTCATCATCCTGCCGAACAACTCGAACATCATCATGGCCGCCCAGAGCGCGGCGGGGCTCGCCAGCGTGCCGTGCGCCGTGGTTCCCACCAAGAGCGTGCCCGCGGCGTTTTCCGCCCTGTTCGGCGCCAACGAGGAGGCGTCCCTCGAAGAGAACGTCGCCGCGATGACCGAGGCGTTCGCCGACACGAAGACCGGCGAGGTCACGACGGCGATCAAGGATTCCAAGGATGCTCACGACAATCCGATTCGCGAAGGCGACGTCATCGGCATCGCCGACGGGTCGATCGAGGCCGTGGGGTCTTCGGTCGAGGATGTCGTCATGAGCCTTCTCGAAGCGATGGAAGCCGACGACGCCGACACGCTCACGCTCCTTGCGGGCGAGGGCTATACCGACGAGCAGGTGTCCGCGCTCGTAGAGCGCATCGAGGGCGTCTACGACGACCTGGAAATCGACGCGCAGCGAGGCGAGCAGCCCCTGTACCCGATCGTGCTCGCCGTGGAATAACCGCGACTTGCCCGAAAGCTCCCACATACCCGACCGTTTGCAGGCGACGCTTCTCATCGACGAGCCGGTCGCGCGCGTGAAGCTCGTAAGCCCCGCGCGCGCGAAGGCGCTCGCCAAGCTCGGCATCCGCACGGTGCGCGATCTGCTTGCCCACTACCCGCGCCGCTACATCGACCTTTCGGCGCGCGAGACGGCGGCGTCGGCGCGGATAGGGGAGATGTGCACGATCGAGGGTGTGGTTCACGACGTGAAGCTCAAGCGCCCGCGCCCGAGCCTCACGCTCACCGAAATCGGCGTCACCGATTCCACGGGCGTCGTCATCGTCACGGCGTTCAGGCAGCCTTGGCTCGCTGAGCAGCTGAAACGCGGCATGCGCGTGGCCGTTGCGGGAAAGGTGGAGTTCAACTACGGGTTCAAGCGGATGACGAACCCCCATATCCTGCCGCTCGAAGGCGAGGACGCGCCCGCCCGCGCGCTCGTCATCCCCGTGCACCCCGCGACCGAGAAAGCCTCGGCGGCGCTCATCCGCCGGTTCGAGGAGAACGCGCTCGCCCAGACCGTCGGCATGCTCGACCCGCTGCCGCTCGACCTACGCGCGAAGTATCGCCTGATGAGCAGATACTCGGCGCTGCGATGCATTCACTTTCCCCAAACCATGGCCGAAGCGGCCGAGGCGCGCCGGCGGCTTTCCTACGAGGAAGTGCTCATGCTGGAGCTGCACCTCATGCAGGAAGGCGCCGCCCGCTCGCGCGGGCACGTCCCGTGCGCGCACGAGATAAGCGGCCCCCGCCTGCGCGCGCTCGACGAGGCGCTCCCGTTCACGCTTACCGAGGAACAGCAGAAGGCGCGCTTCGAGATTCTGGGCGAGATGTCCGAGCCGCACGCGATGAACCGCATGCTTTTGGGCGACGTCGGCACGGGTAAGACCATCGTCGCGGCGTTCGCCGTGGCCGCCGCCGCCGATTCGGGCGGGCAGGTGCTCTTCATGGCACCCACCGAGGTGCTCGCCCTGCAGCACGAGCGCGGGCTCGGCGAGCTGTTCGACAAGGCGGGCATCACGCATGCGGCGCTCACCGGCTCCACGTCGGCGGAAGAGCGCGCGGTCATCCTTGCGCGCCTCGCGTCCGGCGAGCTCGACGTGCTCATCGGCACGCATGCGCTGCTCGAGGACGACGTGGCCCCGAAACGGCTTACCTTGGCGGTCATTGACGAACAACAGCGCTTCGGCGTGGCCCAGCGCGCCAAGCTTCTGGAAAAGGGCCAGGCGCCCGACGCGCTCTTCCTCACGGCGACGCCTATCCCGCGCACGCTCGCGCTCGCGCTCTTCGGCAACCTCACGCTCACGTACTTGAAGCACCGGCCGCACGAAGGGGCGCATCGCGATACGCACGTGCTCGCGAAGAGCGAGCGGGGACACGCCTACGACGCCGCCCGCGAGGCGCTTTCGCTCGGAGAGCAGGTGTATGTGGTGTGCCCGCTCGTCGGCAAG
>CAKTSW010000319.1 GCA_934613165.1 uncultured Ellagibacter sp. | reverse complement strand
CGGTCGAGCGAGATCTTGCCCGACTTCGGGTCGACTTCGAGCACCTGGACCTTCACGATGTCGCCCATGGACAGGACGTCTTCGACCTTGCCCACGCGGCCGTTGGCGACGCGGGAGATGTGGAGCAGGCCGTCCTTGCCCGGCGTGAGCTTGATGAACGCGCCGAAGTCCTTGATGCCGACGACCTCGCCGTCGTAGATTTCCCCGACTTCGGGTTCCTTCACGATACCGAGGATCGTGGCCTTGGCGGCTTCGCCCGCCTTGCCGTCGACGGCGGCGATGTGGATGGTGCCGTCTTCCTGGATGTCGATCGAGGCGCCGGTTTCCTCCTGGATGCCGCGGACGACCTTGCCGCCGGAGCCGATGACGTCGCGGATCTTGTCGACCGGGATATGGATGGTCTCGATGCGCGGCGCGGTTTCGCGCAGCTCGGGACGCGGCTCGGACAGGGTTTCGAGCATGGCGTTCAGGATGAAGGCGCGGCCCTCGTGGGCCTGCTTGAGCGCACGCGCCAGGATGTCGACGGACAGCCCCTTCGCCTTGTTGTCCATCTGCAGCGCGGTGATGCCCGCAGACGTGCCGCAGACCTTGAAGTCCATGTCGCCGAGGAAGTCCTCGAGGCCCTGGATGTCGGAGAGGATGACGACGTCGTCGCCTTCCTTGATAAGGCCCATCGCGATGCCGGAGACGGGAGCCTTGATCGGCACGCCCGCGTCCATAAGGGCGAGCGTGGAGCCGCAGGTGGACGCCATGGAGGACGAGCCGTTGGACTCGAGGATCTCGGAGACCACGCGGATGGCGTAGGGGAACTCGTCTTCAGAGGGGATCACCGGCAGAAGTGCGCGCTCGGCCAGTGCGCCGTGACCGATCTCGCGGCGCTTGGGCGAGCCCATGCGGCCGACCTCGCCGGTGCAGTACGGCGGGAAGTTGTACTGGTGCATGTAGCGCTTGCCCTCGACCGGCTCGATGGTGTCGAGGCGCTGCCACTCGTTGAGCATGCCGAGCGTGCAGACGGAAAGCGCCTGGGTCTGGCCGCGCTGGAAGAGGCCGGAGCCGTGCACGCGGGGCAGGTAGCCCGGGACGATGTGGAGCGGACGGATTTCGTCCGGACGACGGCCGTCGGCGCGCTCGCCCGTCTCGATGACCATGCGGCGCATGGCCTTCTTCTCGAGCTTCTTGAGCGCGGCGGCGATGTCGGAGCCCCAGGAGGCGCGCTCGTCGTCGGAGAACTCGTTCTCGGTGATCTCGGATTTAAGGTCGGCGACCTTGTCCATGCGGGAAAGCTTGTCGGCGTCCTTCAAGGCTGCGGACATGCGGTCGAAGTACGGCTCGACGCGCTCGGCGATTTCGGGGGCGGGCTCGTGCAGCTTGTACTCGAGCGGCGTCGGGTTCACCTTGGCGATGAACTCGGCCTGCTTGTCGCAGAACGCCGCGATCGCTTCCTGGCCGAAGCTCATGGCCGCGAGCATATCCTCCTCGGAGATCTCCTTCGCGCCCGCTTCGACCATGGAGATGTAGTCCTTGGTGCCGGCGATGGTGAGGTCGAGGTCGGAGTTCGCGTCCTCCTCGTAGGTCGGGTTCACGATGAACTCGCCGGTTTCGACGTTGCGGCCGATCTTCACGCAGGCAGCCGGGCCGTCGAAGGGCGCGCCGCCGACGAGCAGGGCCGCAGACGCGCCGCCGACGCAGATGACGTCGGGCGGGTTCTCGCCGTCGCAGACGAGGGTCGTGGCGACGATGTGGACCTCGTTCTTGAAGCCGTCCGGGAAGCCCGGGCGGATGGGGCGGTCGATCATGCGGGCGTTGAGCGTGCCCTTTTCGGAGGGGCGCGCCTCGCGCTTCAGGTAACCGCCCGGAATGCGGCCGACGGAGTACATCTTCTCGATGTAGTCGACCGTCAGCGGGAAGAAGTCGTAGTCTTTCTCCTGCTTGGAGACGACGGCCGTGACGAGGATCGTGGTGTCGCCCTGGGTCACGAGCACGGCGCCCGTCGCCTGCTTGGCGAGCTCGCCCGTCTCGAAGCGGTACTGCTTGCCGTACAGCTCGAAGGATTCGACGATCTTTTCCATTGAATTCTTTCTTTCTCTTAGCCTCGCGCGCCCTATTGCGCTCGAGCTTCTTCGGATGCGGGGTACTCACGTTCCCCCGTTCCCGCGAGCGAACCTGCCGAATGCTGGTCCGACCGCCTTGTATAGCACGGGACCCGCGCCATGGCGGGTCCTCGTTTCAAGCTTAGATGTTGTCGCGGATGCCGAGCTTCTTGATGAGCGCGCGGTACTCTTCGATGTCGCGCTCCTTGATGTGCTTGAGAAGGCCACGACGCTTACCGATGAGCTTCATGAGGCCGCGGCGCGTGTGGTTGTCCTTCTTGTGGCTCTTCAGGTGCTCGGTCAGGTTGCGGATGCGCTCCGAGAGGATCGCGATCTGAACCTCGGCGCTGCCGGAGTCGGATTCGGACTTGCCGTACTCCTTGATGAGTTCGGCGGTCTTTTCCTTGGTGATGCTGAGCTTGCTTGCCATGTTTCCACCTTTCAGGTATCTAAGCTTTTCGTCCTCTCCGAGTACGCAAACGGGTGGCGCATGCGAACTAGGATGGGACCGCTGCCCTACTGCAGCCCATCTATTATAAAAGGGCGCGGCCCAAGGCACAAGAACAGACCGGCGTTTGCGCACC
>CAKTSW010000318.1 GCA_934613165.1 uncultured Ellagibacter sp. | reverse complement strand
GAAGAGGCGCCGATGCGCGACGCGCGGTTCGAAATCGTGTCCTTCCTGTATTCCACGCTCGGGTTCGGCGGCCTTCTGCTTGCGTTCTCCAACGCCGCGAGCATGAGCATCGCAAGCCCGCTTGTCTGGTTGCCGGCGGTCGTAGGCGTGGCCTGCCTCGTTCTGTTCGTCGTGCGTCAGAAGCGCATAGAGCATCCCCTCATCAGCATGCGCATCTTCCGTTCGGCCCATTTCCGCGTGAGTTTCGTGGCGCAAAACTGTCTGTTCGCGTCGTTCATGGGCATCACGCTGATCGTGCCGCTCTACGTGCAGGGGCTTCTCGGCGCGAGCGCGGTCGAGGCCGGTATCGTGTTCGTCCCGGCGACCATCCTCGCGGTGATCGTGAACCCGCTGGCGGGCATCCTGTCCGACAAAGTCGGCGTTCGTCCGGTCGTTTTTGTCGCGGCGGCGCTTTTGAGCATCGGCGCCGTGTCGATGGCGTTCGTGGGTGAGGGCACGCCGCTGTGGATGCTTACTCTGATGCAGACGATTCGCGGCATGGGGGTGAGCGCGCTCATCGGGCCCTTGAACTCGTGGGGCATGGGCGGGCTTCCCCGCGAGATCATGATGGACGCGAGCGCGTTCTTCGCGGCGGTTCGCCAGGCGTGCGCGTCGCTCGGTACGGCGCTCATGGTGCTTGCCGTCACCGCGCTTTCCACGGTGGCCCAAATGGATGCGATCGACGTCGCGTTCGCGTACCAGGCGGCTTTCGGGATCTCGGCCGTGCTCGCGATCTGCGTGCTCGCGGTGGCGGTGGCGAAGGTTCGTTAGCCGCCTCGGGTGGGCGATGCGCCGTTGTGCGGACGGCGGCGCTCTGTGGCCCGTGTCGCCACGGGGCTGCTCGGTCCGGCGGCGCTCCGTGGCCCGAAAGCGATCGAAAGCGCCCGTCGGGTTGTCCGGGGACGATCCGAAAGCGGAAAAGCCGCGATTTGCGCAGGTTTATTTCGCAGGACGCGTCTTGAGCCTGAATTTTCCGGTAAAACCCCAGGTCGCGTAAAGCCATCGCAAGGGTCTACCTCCGCCTTGCTTCAAAACCTGCACAAATCGCGGCTTTTTATTCTGCGGTGTGGTAGCCGATCGAGGGCGGCTCCCATTTTTTTGCGTTCGATCCGAGCCCGCTTCAAACACGGTTTGCCCGGACCGCCCTGGATGGACGCTTACTCCTCGCCGTCGAGCTTCCGCTCGATGAGCTCGCGCTTTCGCTTCGCCTCGCGATACGTCGCGTAGAACAACGCGAGGGTGGCGACGAACACGAGCGCGCCCGTTACCACACCGACGGCGAGGTTGGGAAGCCAAAACACCTCGTCAAGCGAGACAATCTGCGCTTCCGCGATCGACCTCATGGCGAAAACGACGAGAGCGCACGCAACCCCCGAGATCCCCGAAATCAGGGAAAAGTACCCTTTGGGGAAGCGGTCGGTCTGGGCGAAACGGTTCGTGTCGACGAAGCCTTTGCGCGTCTGCATGACGACGCAAACGAACATGGCGACAAGGAACCAAGCGAACATCGCGACGAGCGTGGGGCTTGAGAACATCGCGTGCGCGTCTGCGGCGCTTGCGTCGTGAACCCAGGCAACCTGCTGAGCCATCATGTCGTACAAGAAGAAGGCGAGCATCCCGAACGCGAGCAGCATGAAGCCGGCGCGGTAGATGCGGCATGTTTCGGCTTCGAGGCGCTCGTCTTTCGGGCCCGCGTAGAGGCGCCACTTTTTAACGATGGTGAGGTTCTCGAATTTCATGAGGATTTCCTTTCGTTGTTGCTCGTTTTTTCTTCGAGCAGCTAATCGGTCGCTTCTTCCCAAAACAGGTCGTTCAAAGTAACGCCGAGCGTTTTGCATATCGCGATGCAAAGATTGAGGGAGGGGTTGTAGCCGCCGGCCTCGATAAGCCCGATCGTCTGCCGCGTAACGCCGACGGCTTCGGCGAGCTCGGCTTGTGAAAGCCCCGCGCCGGCTCGCGCCGCTTTCATTCGAAGATTCTTCTGAGCCATCTTCCAATCCTTTTCCCTAGGTTTGCGCTGTAAGGATATTGCTTGATATACCATGCGTAATGTAAGAAATATATTGCATCAAAAACCAAGTGTCAACTATATCTTGCATCATGGGCCAAGCTTTCGAAAAAGGCGGCCATGATGGACAAAAAGACGCGATATGCGAAGGATGAGAATGCGCCAGGAGCGATTCTAGCTGCCGAATCCGACAAAACACCAGGTCGCGAATTAGGTTGCCGAGGACGGGAGCGCAGTGGAGAATTTTGGTCCTCGCATATCGTGCCTTTTTGTCCATGACGAGCTGCTTTTGGGTGAGAAGGGACGGCAAAGAACTCGTGCGGGGGAAAGCGACGCTGTCGACGGGTTCGTGCGGGGGGTGGCGCTGTCGAGGGTTCGTGCGGGGGTGGCGTTGTCGAGGGCTTGTGCCGAAGGGCTTGCGCTATCGAAGAGCTCGTGTGGGGGGAGTGATGTTGCCGACGGGTTCGTGCAGGATCGCGATGTTCGCTTGTCTTGCGCTGCGCATCGCGTTGTGCCGGCTTCGCTGCGAGCGGCTGGTGGGTTTCGGCATCCCCCCGGCCCCCCCGTCCCCCCGTCCCCCCCGGCCCCCCGCCCCCCCGTCCCCCCCCGGCCCCCCGTCCCCCCCCCGTCCCCCCGTCCCC
>CAKTSW010000317.1 GCA_934613165.1 uncultured Ellagibacter sp. | reverse complement strand
CAGCTGCTCGACATGGTCTTCAGCCCGGACGACACCGTGCTCATCGGCGGTGACGAGCCGCCCACGTTCAACACCGAGGGCGAGGACATGCTCGGTGAGGCGCTGCCCCCGCGCAGCTACCACCGCAACCTCGAGGAGCTCGACGAGCTGCTCGGCTCGGTCGGCAACTACGGCTTCAGCTTGAAGCATTCCGACGACGAGGACGCCGACGGCGACGACTCCGACGATGCTGCAAACAAGGAAGACGACGAGGACTAGCCCCTACGACTTTCGCGTTTACGGAAACCCCTGCTTTCGCGGGGGTTTCCTCTTTTCGCGCGCATTACCTGCTTGGGGCGGTGCGCGCGCCGAACACGTATACTTCCTTAAGTGACCAAGGGAAAGGGAGATTGGAATGTCCGATAAAACATTCGTGCCTGAAGGCGAGGTTGCTCCGGCGTCGCAAATCGGGGCGACGCTCGAGGCGCTTGCGGCGACGATCGCCGCGCGCCGCGACGCGGGCGAGGAAAGCTACACCCACGGGCTTCTGTACGGGCCTGCCGACAACCCGCTGAAGAAGGTTATGGAGGAAGCGGGTGAAGTGGGGCTCGCCGGCAAGGACGTCGAGTCGGCGCTCGAGATGGTGCGTGCCATGGAAGCCCACAAGCAGATCTACGAGGAGGCGACGCGCGCGTTCGAAGAGCGCGCTGACGCGGCGGTCGACCACTTGCGCTACGAGGCTGCCGACGTGGTGTATCATCTTCTCGTTGTGCTTGAGCGCTATGGCGTGCCCATCGAGGAGTTCGCCGCCGAGCTCAACGAGCGAATGACCGACGAAGAGCGACCTTCCGGGGCGGTCCGCCTTAAGGAAGGCCACGTGAAGAGGGGCAAATAATGGCACGACTTTTCGGCACTGACGGTGTGCGCGGCGTCGCGAACACCGAACTGACCTGCGAACTCGCATATCGCCTTGGCCAGGCGGCGGCCGTGTTCCTTGGCAAGAACATCGTGGTCGGCAAAGACACGCGCCTGTCCGGCGACATGCTCGAGTCGGCGCTTGCCGCGGGCATCATGAGCGCGGGCGGGACGGAGCTTTCGGTCGGCATCATCCCGACGCCCGCCGTGGCGCTGCTCGTGCGCGAGCTGCACGCCGATGGCGGCGCGGTCATCTCCGCTTCCCACAACCCCCCGGAGTACAACGGCATCAAGCTCTTCGATGCCCAGGGGTTCAAACTCCCCGACGAGGTCGAGGACAAGATCGAGGAATTCATCAAGCAGGGCGGCCTTGAGGGCGCGGCGTCTTCGGCCAAGGACGGCGACGCCGGCATGCTTCCGGGTGACGAGGTCGGCGTCGCGCTTCCCGTCGACGAGGCGCGGGAAATCTACATCGAGCATGCCGTGCAGAGCGTGCGCGCCCAGGGCGTGGACTTTTCGGGCATGCGCATCGCGCTCGACACGGGGCATGGCGCCTCGTCGCTCACGAGCGCGGAGGCGTTCCGTCGCCTCGGCGCCGAGGTCATCGTCATCAACGAGGACTTCAACGGCACCGACATCAACGTGAACTGCGGCTCGACTCATCTTGAGCCTTTGCGCGCGCTCATGAAGGAAAGCGGGGCCGACGTGGGCGTTGCACACGACGGCGATGCCGACCGCGTCATGCTCATGACCCCCGAAGGCACCGAAATCGACGGCGATATGGTGGAGGCGGTGTGCGCGCTCGACATGAAGCAGCGCGGTTGCCTGTCGGCCGACACGGTTGTGTCGACGGTGATGTGCAACCTCGGGTTCGTCCACGCCATGCGCGACCATGGGATTACCGTGGTGCAAACCAAGGTCGGCGACCGCTACGTCCTGGAGGAAATGCGCGACAAGGGCTACGCGATCGGCGGCGAGCAGTCCGGGCACGTGATTTTGCTCGAACACAACTCCACCGGCGACGGCCTTATGACGGCGTGCCAGTTCCTCGCCGCGGTGAAACGGAGCGGCAAGGGCGTGTCCGACGTCGTTTCGATCATGAAGAAATACCCGCAGACGCTCATCAACGTGAAGGTGAAGGACAAGCACGCGGTTGAAGGCAACGCCGCAGTTGCCGATGCCGTTGCGGCGGCCGAGGCTGCGCTCGGCGATGCGGGGCGCGTCCTTCTTCGCCCGAGCGGTACCGAGCCGGTCGTCCGCGTCATGGTGGAAGCCGAAGACGCCGACACCGCGCAGGCTCACGCGCAGCAGATCGCGTCCGTGGTCGAGCGTGAAATCTAGCATACGAACGATGCCGCTGCCTTCGCATTTCGCGAGGGCAGCGGTTTCTCATGCCGAAAACGACGAAAAGGGGAAACGTGGCGTATCTCGTGACTATCGACAAGTTCGTTCCTGACGAGCCGGGAGGGCGAGTCGACCTTGAGCTTTCCGGCGAGGTCGAGGCCATCGGCCCCGCGGCGTTCCGCTTCTCGAACGAGGTCCGTTCGGTGCGCGCGACCGAGGCGCTCCACACAATCGGTAATGCCGCGTTCGACGGATGCCGCAACCTTGCCGAAGCCGTTTTCCCCGGTCCGGTCGAGCGTTTGGGGAAGCGCGCGTTCCAGCATTGCACCTCGCTTCGCCAGGCTGCCTTTTCCGAAACGCTCGCCGTTGTGAGCGATGCGGCGTTTCAGGGATGCACCTCGCTTGCCTCGGTGTCGCTTCCTGGGGCCGCCGCGTTGGAACGCTACGCGTTCCAACGG
>CAKTSW010000316.1 GCA_934613165.1 uncultured Ellagibacter sp. | reverse complement strand
GCGACCGTCGCCGACGTCGCGGCTTCCATCGGCGCAGGCCTCGCGAAGGCTGCGCTGGCTGGCAAGGTCGATGGCGAGCTCGTCGATCTCACAGCACCCGTGACAGACGGCGCAACCGTTGAAATCATCACGTCGAAGAGCCCCGAGGCTCTCTCGATCATGCGCCATTCGTGCGCGCACATCATGGCGGAAGCCGTGCAGGAGCTCTTCCCCGGCGCCCAGATCGCCTTCGGCCCCGCAACCGACGACGGCTTCTTCTACGACTTCGAGCTGCCGAAGAACATCTCCTCCGACGACTTCGGCGCCATTGAGAAGAAGATGGCGGAAATCGTGAAGGCCGACGAGCCCTTCGTGCGCGAGGTCGTCTCGGTCGAAGAGGCGAAGAAGATCTTCGCCGACCAGCGCTTCAAGCTCGAGCACATCGACGACTTGAAGGACGAGGAGATCTCGATCTACCGCCACGGTTCGTTCGTCGATCTGTGCGCGGGCCCGCACATCCCCTCTGCCGGCAAGATCGGTGCGTTCAAGATGATGAAGCTCGCCGGCGCGTACTGGCGCGGCGACGCCTCGCGCGAGCAGCTGCAGCGCTTGTACGGCACCGCGTTCTTCAAGAAGTCCGAGCTCGAGGAATACCTGCACAACCTCGAGGAGGCAGAGAAGCGCGACCATCGCCGCATCGGCCGCGAGATGGACATCTTCATGATGCGCGACGAGGCCCCGGGCTTCCCGTTCTTTTTGCCCAACGGCACCACGCTCAAGAACACGCTGCTCGACTACTGGCGCGAAATCCACAAGAAGGCGGGCTACGTGGAAATCTCCACGCCGCTCATCATGAACAAGCAGCTGTGGATGACGTCGGGGCATTGGGACCACTACAAGGACAACATGTACTCCACCTTAATCGACGAAGAGGAGTACTGCATCAAGCCGATGAACTGCCCGGGCGGCGTGCTCGTGTACGCGTCGAAGCCGCACAGCTATCGCGACCTGCCCATCCGCGCCGGCGAAATCGGCACGGTGCACCGCCACGAGATGAAGGGCGCGCTGCACGGCCTGTTCCGCGTGCGCTGCTTCAACCAGGACGACGCGCACCTGTTCGTGCGCCCCGACCAGCTCACCGACGAGATCATCGGCGTCGTGAAGCTCATCGACTCGGTGTACCAGCAGTTCGGCTTCAACTACCACGTCGAGCTGTCCACCCGTCCCGAGGACTCCATGGGATCCGACGAGGACTGGGCGGCCGCCGAGGCCGGCCTTAGGACCGCGCTCGAGAAGCTCGGCATGGACTACGAGGTGAACGAGGGCGACGGCGCGTTCTACGGGCCCAAGATCGACTTCCATCTGCAGGACTCGCTCGGACGCACCTGGCAGTGCGGCACCGTGCAGCTCGACTTCCAGATGCCGCAGAACTTCGATCTGGAATACACCGACGCCGACGGCAGCAAGAAGCGCCCCATCATGCTCCATCGCGTGTGCTTCGGCTCGGTCGAGCGCTTCATCGGCATCCTGATCGAGCACTACGCCGGCAAGTTCCCCGTGTGGCTCGCCCCGATGCAGGTGAAGGTGCTGCCTGTGTCCGAGAAGAGCCGCGACTACGCGCACAAGGTGGCCGACCGGATGGAGGCTGCCGGCATCCGCGTGGCGGTGGACAACCGCGACGAGAAGATCGGCTACAAAATCCGCGAGGCGCGCAGCATCGACCGCGTTCCCTACATGGTCATCGTCGGCGAGAAGGAAGCCGAGGAGGGCAACATCTCCGTGCGCGACCGCAGCAACGAGACCGTGCCGTCCACGATTGAGGACTTCATCTCGAAGGTCGTTGAGGAAACTCGCACGCGCGCATAGGGTTTACTGCCTGCGATAACGGATTCACGACCCCGCTCGCACCGAATCGGTCGGGCGGGGTCGCTTGGCTTAAAGGGGCTTGAGTGCGCTATCATGGCCGCACTCGCCGAGGAAAGGAGCGGGCCGTGCGCACTGCGGCGTCGCGTTTGCATAAGGGGTTCTCGTTCGAGCGGCGCCTTGCCGTCTGCGAGAGCGCGTTCGAGCAGAAGGGCGCCGCGTGGGCGGGCTCGTGGAGCTTCTGGACGCCGACGACGGGTGCGGCTGGGGCTGGCAGTGACGCCGTATCCGGCGGGAATCCGTCGTCCGACACCGCGCTCGCCAGGCGCGACGCCCCTTTCAAGCGCGTCGTGCTCGACTTGGGCTGCGGCAAGGGGGAATACACCGTCGCGTGCGCCAAGCGCACCCCGGACACCCTCTTCGTCGGCATCGACGTCGATTCCATCTGCGTTTTGCGCAGCGCCGAGGAGGCCGTTCGCGAGGGCGTGGACAACGCGGCGTTCATCCACGACCCCGACCCCGACCTTGCGCGCTACTTCGCTCCGGGCGAGCTTTCGGCCATCCTCATGAACTTCCCGACGCCGTTTCCCAAGAAGAAGAGGGCGCACCTGCGCCTCACGTACGCTGACCGCCTCATGGGGTACCGCGCCTTGCTCGCGCCCGGCGCGCCGATTCGCCTGCGCACCGACAGCCAGCCGTTCCGCGATTTCTCGCTCACACAGCTTGAACTTGCCGGCTACGAGGTTTCGTGGTCGACCGACCGCGTCCGCGAGATGTTCCCCAACGAGCCGGAAAGCGGCTACGAGCGCAAGCTCGTGGCGAAGGGCGCGCCTGTGCTCGGGTTTGCCGCGGTGCCGGGGCCTGTGC
>CAKTSW010000315.1 GCA_934613165.1 uncultured Ellagibacter sp. | reverse complement strand
TGGCTCTACCTGAAGATGGCGTGCACCGGCCTTTCCAACCCCGACGCGCGCTACGTCATGGTCGACGAGGTGCAGGACTACTCGATCGCCCAGCTCGCCGTGCTCGCGCGCTTCTTCCCGCGGGCGCATTTCATGCTGCTCGGCGACGAGCACCAGTCGATCCGCGAAGGCGGGCTCACCTTCGACGAGGTCCGCGACGTGTTCTCGCGCCTGCGCGGCACGGTCGAGGAATGCCATCTCATGACGAGCTACCGTTCCACCCCGGGCATCACCGACCTGTTCGCCCGCCTTCTGCCCGAACGGGAGCGCATGCAGGTCACGTCGGTGCAGCGCGAATGCAGCGAGCCGCGCGTGCGCACGTTCGAGGACGAGGCCGCCTACGCGGACGCCCTTCGCGCGCTTCTGCGCGAGGCGAAGGAAAGCGACGGCGGGCTCACCGCGGTCATCGTGCCGTGGAAGCACGAGGCCGCGAAGCTCGTGAAGCTGCTCGGCGACGACGCGCCCGCGCTCGTAAGCGCAACGGGGGCGCTGCCGCCGAAGGGCGCCGTCCTGCTCACGTTGCCGCTCGCGAAGGGGCTCGAGTTCGACCACGTCATCATCCCGAACGCGTCGGCGGGGCTGTTCCCGGCAGACGATTGCGTGGCGAGAAACCGTCTCTACACCACCATCTCGCGCGCCACGCGTGAGCTCGACGTGTTGGCGCTCGGCGAGCTCACGCCGTTGCTCGCGTAAAGGAAAGCCCAGGTAGACACCATGACGACGCCGCAGTTCATCCTCGATGCGCGCAAGAAGATCGGCCACGACCCCTTGTGGCTCTCGGGCATCACGGCCTACGTGGAAGACGAGGCGGGCCGCATCCTTTTGGGCAAGCGCGCCGACACGGGGCAGTGGGCGCTCGTCTACGGGATCATCGAGCCCGGGGAAGAACCCGCCCGCGCGGCGGCGCGCGAAGTGGTGGAAGAGACGGGCGTCGCCGTACGCCCGCGTTACCTGGCAAGCGTGAAATCGTCGCCGCAGCTTATAACGTACGCGAACGGCGACCAGTGCCGGTACCTCGATTTGCTGCTCGTCTGCGAGGTGGAAGCAGGCGGGCCGGCAAGCGCGCACGTCGCTGACGACGAGAACACTGCGGTCGGCTGGTTTTCACCGGACGATCTGCCCGAGCCGCTCGCCTCGTCCACCGTCGAGCGGCTCGAAACCGTGCGCGAGTTCAAGCGCCGCCTCGCCGAGGGGAACGCCGCCGCGTTGTTTGAGTTGTAGACGAGGATGATTTCCCCGGCCGCCATCGCGCTCGCATGACCGCGGGCGACAGGGAGGGCGGACTCACTGCCGCGCAATACATTCGTTCCCTACTCTTTATGCAAGAAGCACCCTTCCTCATGCGAGTCGATGACGCCTGCGGCCTGCAGATACGCGTACACCACCGTCGTGCCGACGAACTTCATGCCGCGCTTCTTCAAATCGCGCGACACCGCATCCGACAGCGGGGAATGCGCAAGCCCCGTCTCGTGCAGCGTCTTCCCCTCCGTCCACGACCAAAGATAGTTGTCGAAGTTACCGAATTCGCGCTGAATGGCGCGAAACGCCCGCGCGTTCGTCACAGCAGCCTGGATCTTCAGCCGATTGCGCACGATTCCCGCATCTTGCTGAAGCGACGCTTTCTTCTCGTCGTCGTACGCGCACACCGCATCGAGGTCGAACCCGTCGAAGGCGCGGCGGAACGCCTCGCGCTTGTTCAGAATGCACTCCCAACTTAAGCCCGCCTGAAAGCATTCTAGGATAAGCAGCTCGAAAAGCGCCTGGTCGTCGTGGGTTGGGACGCCCCATTCGCAGTCGTGGTATTCCACGTAACGTGGGTTCTTCGGGTTCGCCCAGCAACACCGCCGCTTCCCGTCTTCCCATTCCATCGCGCGCGCTGCTCCTTCCTCTCACTCTGTTGCGGCAACCGTACCGCGACGTCTTTTCGGCCCGACGGTCAGTATAAAGCCAAAGCGAAGCTGAGGGTTCGCGCATGAAGCCCGAGCACGCACGTCGCCCTCTAGGCTCGCTGCTCCGAACGCTCCGAGCGCAATCTGCCCCTCACGGCGCCCAACGCGAAAACCCCTTTGCGCGATGTTTCGCAGCAAGGCAACTGCTTGATGAAGCCAGAAGCTCAGGTGCGAGACCGAAAACCGCACCTAAGATGGTAGGAAACGACGGCTTTGCAAGCGAGAAGCTGAAAAAGAGTCTCACGATGGCAGGCTGTACCGGTTTTGCAAACTCCATGGCAGCGAGTTCCACTTTTGCAAACGTGCTAATCTACATTTCTTGCGAAACTAGGGATTATTTTAGTTCGGAGCCTTCTTATCAACCCACAAAAAGCGCCTTCACCTTTGCAAAACCGTCGTACGCTGCCATTTCGCCGGGGAAAACGCCTCCGTACACCCTCGCGCTACTTCTCGTTCGTTGCGAGCGCGCCTTTCGGCGAAGCGGCCGTCTCCTTGGAAGCGGCTTCCGCCTCAGCCTGACCGGCTTTGCCGCGCACCTTCGCCACGCACACGACGAGCGCCACCGCGGCCACGACCGCGCACGCGAGGTACGCCGCGCCCGCGCCCGACGCCGTCGCCTGCGCCGTTGCCGCGCCCGATACGATCGAGCTCGCCGTCACGCTCGTCATGACGGTCGTGAACAGCGCGGTCGTCATGGCGCCCGCCACCTGGCGCCCCGTGTTGGCAA
>CAKTSW010000314.1 GCA_934613165.1 uncultured Ellagibacter sp. | reverse complement strand
GGGCAAACACGCCGTGTACAAGTTGGAGAACAAGACCATCGTTGGCGGCTGTCGCTTCCAAAGCGAGGGTATCGGGTCGAGAGCCGCCCGCGAAAGCATCGATGCGGCTTGGAATTACTTCGTGAATAATGCGAACAGGGTCGCTGCTGGCATGCATCTCGATAAAAAGGATTACCTGCTATTCTTCAACGACCTGCAAGCAAAAGGACCGAGCGACGAGGTGAGCCTGGCGGAGTTCGTGGGACTTTGCTCGGCGGCCTGCAACAGGCCCGTCGCCGCAGGCTTAGCGATCCCCGGCATTCTTCGCCTTTCCGGCTCGATGGACGAGATTAAAGGCCTTGAGGACATCTTGCGCGTGGCGAAGAACGCCGGCGCGAAGCGGATTCTTCTGCCGTTCGGCGCTATCAAAGATTTGCAGGCCATTCCAATGGAGCTTGCGAGCAGTGTGAGCCCCGACTTCTATCCAGATGGCGATGCCGTTGCGGCAGCGCGAAAGGCATTGGGAATTTAATTGGAATGAAGTGTCTTTTAGGAGGAAAGCGATTATTCGGTGCTTTCGCGGGAAGAGCGCAGATGTGCTCTTCCCGTTCAGTGGCTAACCCATCCGACTCTTTGCCATCCCTGTTTGATTTGTTGGGCGAACCTCTCTTTTTGCGTTCGTTCTCGCTTTGGGTGTCGAACTGTTCGTGTCCGCTCTACGGGGCACCGCGGGCGTCTGCTTGTACCTGCGGTGCCCCGCAAAATCTACAGGTAGCTCACCGTTTCCTCGAGGGGCTTGCGGCTGGCATGGTTCGCCAGAGGACCCGCGCCTTCAGCGGCGAATCCCAGGTCGAGCAGCATGAGAACTTCCTCATTGCCCGGCAGGTCGAACGCCTCGGCGGCTTTTTCGGGGTCGAAGAAATTCACCCAGCAGCTATCCACGCCCGCGTTCGCGGCCGCCAGCAGCAGGTGCGTCGCCACGATGGAGGCGTCCTCGATGCCGGAATCGCGCTTGCCGCCGGGGTAGGTGAACACGTTTTCGCTGTTGAACGCCACCATGAGCACGGTGGGCGCGTTGTAGCGGCACGGCGTCAGCTCGTCCACCTTCGCCAGCGCCTCGGACGACTGGATGACGTAGATGCGCTGCTCCTGCAGGTTCTTCGCCGTGGGGGCCACGCGCGCGGCCCCCAAGATGGCGTCCAGCTGCTCGCGCGTGACCTGGCGGTCGCTGTAGTTTTTGCACGAGTAGCGCTTCTCGACAAGCTCGTTGAATTCCACGATGAGTCCTTTCTCGAAAAAGGTTTGCGGTTCGGGGAAACCGTAGCACACTTTTCGAGCGGACTCGCTCATCCGACTCTGTTTTCGAACGACTTCCGAAGGCGCGGGTGAGGTAACGAGCCTTGTGGGACTTCGATTGAGGTTCGCATGCACAGGAAGAAAGAGATCAGGCGCTTATGCTGCCAGAGGAAACCCGACGAGTGTGCTGCGATTGGCAAATTGACGAATCGGCGCATGCTCAGGGCCGGCAAATCGGCAAGACGTCTTGCGCGAAACCGACGTGTCGCGCAGTGGAATATCTGTGCGCGGCTCGCGGGCGGCGTCGCATAAAGTATCATGGGAGCGAACGATGTTCTTCGCATACCCGTTCGATCGGAGGTGCCTCTCTATGGCAGCGGAATCCGTCAACTACCAATGCCCCGCGTGCATGGGCCCGCTTCACTACGTGGGCGACACGGGAAAGCTCCAGTGCGACTATTGCGGCAGCTCCTACACGCCCGAAGAGGTGGAGGCGCTCTACGCCGAGAAGCAGCAGGCCGCCGACGCGGCGCAGGCTGCGGCCACCGCGCGCGCCGAAGCGGGCGAGCGCTCGGCGTTCGAGCAGATGGGGGACGCGGCGGGCGCCTCGAGCGTGGTCACGCAGGAGATGCTCGACGACGCGGCCTCGGTAAGCAATCAGGCCGCGGCCGAGGGCGGCGCCGAGGCGTCGTACTTCGCGCGCGCCTCGTGGAACGAAAGCGAGCGCGCGGGCCTGCGGTCGTTCACGTGCTCGTCGTGCGGCGCGCAGGTCACCGTCGACGCCACCACCGAGGTCACGGAATGCCCCTACTGCGGAAACCAGGCGGTCGCTCCGGGCGCGTTTTCCGGCGGCGCCCGCCCTGACGCGCTTATCCCGTTCAAGCTCGACCAGGAGGACGCGCAAAGCGCGCTTTCCGCGTACTACAAGGGCAAGAAGTTCCTGCCGAAGGAATTCGCGAGCCAAAACCACATCGCTCATCTGCAGGGCGTGTACGTGCCGTTCTGGCTTTACGACGGCACGGCCGAGGGGTCGGGCACGTTCCGTTGCGAGAACGTGCGCAGTTACCGGTCGGGCGACGAGGAAGTGACCGAAACCGACGTGTACGAGGCGTACCGCGCGGGCAGCCTTTCCTTCTCGCGCATTCCCGCCGACGCCTCTTCGAAGATGCCCGACGCGCACATGGACGCCATCGAGCCGTTCGACTTCTCGGAGCTCGTCGATTTCTCGGTGGCGTATCTGCCGGGGTATCTGGCCGAGCGCTACGACGAGGCCGCCGACGCGTGCTGCCACCGCGCCGACCGCCGCATGCGCGGAAGCCTCGAAGAGGAGCTGCGCGCCACGGTCGTCGGCTACGATTCGGTGGGGGAGGGCACCGTCGACGCGAATACCCAGGTGGGAGAGGTACGTCAAGCACTCTTCCCCGTATGGATGCTCCACACG
>CAKTSW010000313.1 GCA_934613165.1 uncultured Ellagibacter sp. | reverse complement strand
GTGTAGGACGAGTAGTCATCTACGTCTAACGGGTTAGTATCGATTTCGAGCGATAATCCATCCGTCGCAATCGTGCAGTATCTGGTATTTCCTTCGCATTCATTTTTGACGATAGCGTTGAAGTCAGGGATTGAGATGCACGTTACTTCTTGTGAGGCGAAAACTCCGCTTTCGGCCGACGCCGTGATTGTGCACGTTCCGCCAGAAATAGCGCTTACTATGCCGTTTTCGTCCACGGTTGCTATCGACTCGTCAGAACTAGACCAAGTTATTTTTGTCTGTCGCGCATCCGAGGGCGTGTAGGTGATGTGGATGGGATTGGAAGGATAGCCGACATATGCGTCCGCATCGAACTGCGTTATTGAAAGAGTCTGAATTGGAATAGGCCGAAAAACCGTGATGCAAATTGCTGCAAGAATAGCTACGGCACCACACCCGCCTAAGATAACCAGTTTATTTAAAGGTCGGTTTTTCTTGGGTCCTTCCTTTTTGGACGATGCACCGCATTTCGAGCAGAAAAGTGCGCCTTCTTCTAATGGGCTTCCGCAATACGAGCAGCGGTTTTTCTCGATTTCGCAGGTGGGCTTCTCGCTCTTAAACTCACCATTGGAATCTTCTGCGAGGGATGAAGCTATTCTTGTGGTTGTCAGGTTTGTCTCTAATGTCTTCTCTTCGGTTGCTCTTCCTGCGCTTACGGGCTCTCTAGTTTTCTCGTTTCTCCCGCTTTCGTCACGACCGATTGACTTATCGAAACCCACCATGTCCTCTTCCTCCAGATTCTTTTAATCTACGCTGCTGGCGAATCCCTGGCTGAAAATCGTAGATTCGCCTTTCTCGCGTTGACATGCATGTCAACTGTTCTTTATCAAAGGATAAAGAACAGGGTTCGATTTCTTTGTCTGCTTCTTCCTGCGAGGAACTCTTACCGTGGCGATTCTGCCTAGAAATCCTGGCTTTAGTTTTCGCTGACATCAAATGCGCTCACGACATCCAACGATAGGCTTCCGTCCTCCTTCCATTTCCAGGGTATTTCGACATTAGGAGCCTCGGATCCGTTGTAGGTTAAAGCTATGTAGCCTTCAAGAACCTCATAGCTTCCTGAATTCTCAACCGGTTTCTCCAGCCTGAAACCGCCAGATCCGTCAAACTCGATTCGGTACGAAAAGGAATTGACGTAAAACGACCAGTACCGATTGTCCAAATACTCTTTAACTGACTGCGCTGTTTCGACGTCGGCAGGATTGTGCTTGGCTAGGATAGACTCATAACCTTCCGGATCAATGGCTTGGGCTATTTCTGCGGTATTTTCAGCGCGCTTAAAGCTGTCGCTTGTAAGCTTGATTTGGTCAATATCGGGAATTCTTGATGCGGAAAGGGTGACTGTTCGACCAGGTTCGAAATCTTTTTCTGGGATTGCAAACGTGTCTACCACTCGGAGAGAATCACCGATATATACCTTCTCGATATAATCGCTGTAGTAATAATTTGGCATATAGGTGCATGCATCTGCGTAATGTTGGGATTTGTATTCGTTATAGTTCGAATCGCTGGTAATGCGCATGGTCATGTCTTTGCTGTATGCGTCAAGATTCTTGTCGCTTGCGGATACGGTATAGAAGACATAAACCATTTTGAGACTTTCGTTGTCTTTGTCTGTGTACCCGTTGTCGACGTACACCCCTTCAATATCCATGCTCTGAGTGCTTGTGATTTCGGTTGCTTCTTCCGATACTTTGTGCTTGTTAAGAGAACCGACCCCGTTGTTCTCTGTGCATCCAGATAACCCTGGGATGGTAATTAGAATGAAAGCCGTCGTAACAAGTAAAGTGATTTTCGGGATTGTGTGGTTTCTCTTCATCCTATGTCCATTCCTTGTGCTCTCGCGTTGACATGCATGTCAACTGTTCTGTATCAGAAGATACAGAACAGCCTTTCTCCTCAATTGCCCTGTTTCTGACGCGTGCGCATCCCTATGTGCGAGAACGAGCGCAGCCTGAACCTCTCGAACGCCGTTGCCATCGCAACCTACGAAGCCCTCCGCCAGCAATCCTGGCCAGGGATGGAGTAGAGGCCTCGGCTTCCATTTCTCAAAACCGCTTCGGAAATGGCAGCCTGTGCCGCTTTTGCAAATGGGGCGCGGGAAAATGCCTCGCGTATGGCGGCGAAGCGCCGGGTTTGCAAAAGCCCCTTGCGGGTTTTTCTTGCAAACCCGGTGCTTCGCCGCCACATGCTTTCGCAAAGCCGACGCAGGCCGCCATACGCTTTTGCAAAGCCGTCGTTCGCCGCCATTGAACGGTCGAAATCTGCTTCGCAGTTTGCAAACCCGGAACAAGCTGCCATTTCGGCGACGTTTCTTCTTTCCGTCTTTGCAAAACCATCATAGCCCGCCATTCCGGCCGCCCTTCCGCGCTCCTCGCGCCCCTCAATCTGCACTTTTCGCGCTCGAGGGCTTTGCGCTCTGCCGCGCGGCGTCCTTGCGCTACACTGTTGACTCATGTCAACGCAGTATCTCGCATATATCGTCTGCTCCATCCTGAGCTTCGTTCCCGCCATCGTGTTTCACGAGGTGGCTCATGGTTTTGCCGCCTATAAGCTCGGTGATCCCACGGCGAAGCGCGCCGGGCGCCTCACCGCGAATCCGCTCAAGCATATCGACCCGTTCGGCACGGTCATCCTGCCGCTGTGCATGCTCGCCATGAACGGCCCGGTGTTCGGCTACGCGAA
>CAKTSW010000312.1 GCA_934613165.1 uncultured Ellagibacter sp. | reverse complement strand
ATGTGCGCTTCTGCCTCCGCACGTCTTTTCTGCAGTCTCGCGAAAGCGATGTTTCACGTGAAACATCAACGGTTCATTGCGTCTTGAAAAGCGCATGCGGGAAAGGATGAAGATGAAGATTCTCGACGGGTTCGGCAAGCAATGTCCCATGCCCCTGGTCATGGCGAAGAAGGAACTCGATGCGGGCGTTGAAGAGCTTGCGATCCAGGTTGACAACGAAACAGCCGTGAAGAACCTCACGCGCCTTGGCAAGAAGAAGGGCATGGCCACGTCGGTCGACAAGATCGAAGGCGGCTGGCTCATCACGTTCGGCGAGGGCGACGGCACGGAAGCGCCCGTTGACATTCCCGAGGCGGGAAGCGCGTGCGCGACCACGGGCGGCTGCGGATACGCCGTGTTCATCGGCAAGGACTTCGTCGGCGACGGTGACCGCGAACTGGGGCACAACCTCATGAAAATGGCGCTCTACACGCTTTCCGAGGCGGGCGACCCCCCGACGTCGCTTTTGTTCATGAACGCGGGCGTGAAGCTGGTCGCGCCGGGCGAAGAGCAGGTCATCGAAGCGGTGAAGAAGCTTGAGGAGCAGGGCACGGAGGTGCTCGTGTGCGGCACGTGCCTGAATTTCTTTGGCATCACCGACCAGCTCGCCGTGGGCGAGGTTTCGAACATGTACGATATCCTCGAGCGCATGCGCGAGGCTTCGAAGACTATCACGCTGTAATGGCCGACTCTGGTTCTTGCGGCAACGAGCAGCCGTTCGTCCTCGCGTTCGAGTCGACGCATGCTGCAATGGCCGCCCAATCGGCGTTCTCGCAGGCGGCGCGTTCGTTCGCGCTCATCCCCACCCCGCGGGAAATCAGCGCGGGATGCGGCATGTCGCTGAAGTTCAAGGCGCGAAGCGCGGCCGAGGCGAAAAGCTTCGTGGCCGAAACGGTTCCGCCCGACGTCTCCCGCGCCGCCGCGCTCTACGAAGCTGAAGGTTACACGCGGATCGACTAAACCGCACGACAAAGGGGGCCGTACACCGAGAAGGGGGAGGCGATGCCAAACATCGTCTCCCCCTTCTTCACGTTCGTCAGCGTGTCGCAAGATCGCTTTCTTACTCCCCGTCCGCGAACGAGATGGTGCCGGGCTTGCCGCCTTCGATGTGGCCGATCTTCCAGGGCGCCCGTCCGGCGCGGCGGGCGAACTCGGCTTCGAACGCAGACGCTTGATCGGGCGGGATAGCCGCCAGGATGCCGCCTGAGGTCTGCGGGTCGCAGATAACCCCCATGCGGTTGTCGAACTCGTCGTCGTCCAGGCTGCCTTGGCTCACGTACGCTTCGGCCAAGTCCATGATGGAAAAGGCGCGGTTCGGCCGGCAGTAGGCGCACGAAAGCTCCCACACGCGGTCGAACAGCGGCAGCGCCGAAAAGTCGATGATCGCGCTCGCCCCCGACGCCTCGAGCATCTCGTGAAGGTGCCCCGCAAGGCCGAACCCGGTGACGTCGGTCGCGGCGTGGACGCCGGCTGAGACCATCGCCTCGCCTCCCGCGATGTTGAGCTCCATCATCGATTCGACCGCGGGCCTGAACTCGTCTTGGCTGATCAGGTCGTTCTTAACCGCGGCGCTCATGATTCCCGTGCCGAGGCGCTTCGTCAGGTAGAGCACGTCGCCCACCTGCGCGCCCCCGTTGCGCACGATGCGGTTCGGGTCGACCGTGCCGAACACGCACAGGCCGTACTTCGGCTCGTCGTCGTCGATCGTGTGGCCGCCGGCCACGAACGCGCCCGCCGCGTGCGCCGCGTCGGCTCCCCCGCGCAGGATCTCGCCCGCCACCTGGGGTCCGAGCTCGCTGTCGAGCGCAAGCAGGTTCAAGGCCACATGAGGCTTCGCGCCCATCGCGAATACGTCGGAAAGCGCATTCGCCCCCGCGACTCGCCCGAACTCGTACGGGTCGTCCACTACAGGCGTGAAGAAGTCGACGGTGAGCACCGCCGCGGTCGTATCGTTTAGTTTCCACACCGCCGCGTCGTCGCTCGTTTCGAACCCGAGCAGAAGTTTGTCCTTGTCGGGCAGGTCGACCGCGGGCGAAAGGCAGTGCAGTGCTTCCTCGAGGTCTCCCGGACCCCACTTCGCCGCTCAACCGCCCTTGCTGGTCAACTTGGTCAGCGCGATTTTCTCTTCCTCGCTCACGGGCGCCTCCTTTTTCTCGGATGAAAGTATAGCAGCGCACACGCGTCTACGCCCCGCCGCGGAAAAGCAGCAGGTCGCAGGGCCGGAGCTGGATTTATCTATTGAAACTTCCTAACGATATGAACGTCGTTCACTTTCCTTAACTTGCGAAAAAGACACCATAATGCCAGCTCAAAGCGTCGAAAGAAAGTAAGGTACCGTTCCCCCGAGAAATAGCCCCCTCGCGGTCGCATTTGTTGATTTTATGTTACCCCGTTCGTAACATCACATGTGACGGAGTGCGTCCGCGCTGCCGCAGCGCGCGCGATGCGCTACCTATTAGACGAGGGAAGACGAGAAAGAATGGAAGGAGACGTGAGAGGTATGAACCTGACTCGCAGAGGCTTCATGAAAGCCACTGGAGCGGCGTTCGCGACGAGCATGGCATTCCAGATGACGCAGCATGCACCTGCGCTGGCTGTTGAATCCAACAGCGAATGGAAGCTCGTGAACACCGAAGAGTACACCAATATCTGCTGCTACTGCGCAGGCGGATGCGGTTCCCTGCTTTC